>CAZFJG010000015.1:0-24550 GCA_964519285.1 uncultured Synergistales bacterium
GTTTGATCCTTGGTTCTACAGCATCCTTGACCGGAATTATCCTTACACTTTCTCCGGGACGGGCAAGCTCAAGCTGTACGTCTTTGAAATTGTCATCTTCCGCTACAACTTTGATCGCCTCTTCCCTGTTAACGTAAAGGACATTATCCGAAAGGCAGGTCTTTTCACCCCACTGGACATCCTTCACAATAGCATTGTGAATTTCTAAATTCATACTGAAACCTCCTTTTTTACATGTCTGAAACAGGGAAAAACTGTTCCAGATTCTTTTTTATTCTGGCAGGATTAATTATAAAATAGAAACTCTTATTTACATCGTACTAATCGTATGTTATTTAAGTTAGTATCAGGTATATTTTTAGTGCAAGTTGCACAACATCCTTATATAGTTTCCAACAAAATAAAACTTAAAAATCCATACAAAAGGAGGGATCTTGAAAATGCTGTTGAAATATTCGCAGGAAATAGCCCAGTCTACTTCGGATATCATCGGTTACGATGTTCTTATAACAGACATAAATGGATTTATCATTGGAGCCAGCAAGATCGAAAGAGTTGGTTCCCTTCACGAACAGTCCCTGAAGGTGATTAGCTCCAACAGGGGAGAAGCTGTTGATGGAAAGGAAGCACAGAAGTTCAGAGGAACTCTCCCGGGTGTAACTCATCCTATTCAGTCAATGACCGGGAAAGTGGTAGGTTCCATGGCAATTACAGGTAACCCTGAAGAGGTCAATCCTTTTGCCCTTATTGTTAAAAAACAGATAGAGATACTCCTCCGAGAGAGAGAACTCCAGGAATACTCAACAAACAGGGAGGAGACCCTCCAGAACCTTATTCACGACATATCCTCCTACATGCCTGGAGTTACCGACAAGAGAATGCTGATCACAAGGGCAAAGGAATTCGGTTTTGATCCTTCCAGCCTGTATATACCCATTGCGGTTGACCTCTACCAGTTCGCCAGATATGCAAGAAAAATAAGGGAAAAATGCATGCAGGACAGCGCACAGACACCAGAACTGCTGATTCAGCGGACCAAGAACAGGATTCTCCACATAATAAGAAGTGCATTTCCGGAAAAATCTGACCTTTCCACAATGACGGGAAACAACAAGTATTTTATTCTTCATGCTGTTGAAAACTCCGCATCTCAGAAAGAGGAGACCGAAGAAGGTGAAACTTACCAGGCATGCAGAAAGATACTGGACGGCCTATCTGAAATGAACCTCAACGCCGCCATTGGCACAGGTTCAATAGCGGTAAACATCTTTGAACTGTACACGGCCTGCCACGAGGCCTGGCATGCTCTTCAGCTCGGGAAAAAGTTCAACCAGGGACCCGGAATCTACAATATCCAGAATTACCGGGTTGAAGAGCTCCTGTCGACACTTAAACCGGAACAGAGGAACCGCTTTATTCACAGGCACGTGGCTCCTTTTCGCAAACAGAAAGACTGGCCAGAACTGCAAAGTACCTTTATCTCATGGTGTGAAAACAATTTTTCCCTTGTAGGAGCAGCAAGAGATCTCCACATACACAGAAATACCCTGAACTACAGGCTCGATAAAATCAGCAGGACAGGTAATATAAATCTTAAAAACTACAGGGAGACAATGAAGCTGTACCTTGCCTTCAGGCTTGAGAAATTTGTCGGTCCCGGTCTTCAGGAAGAGAACCTTTTCAATTAAAAGAAAAAGGTTTTTACGAAAAGCATTGTATTATAGGTTCTTTTATTGCAGAATATTGAAACACTTTGCGAAAATTAATTCGCTGCTATATCAAAGATCATCTGAATTACACCTTTAGACAGGGAGAGCTGATTTTCATGGAAGGAGAAAACGTACTGCTTCTTTTTAACACCAATTATCCGTGCTGGAATAAAGAGTTGGTCCAACTGGCCGGCGAGGACCCCTCGATGCTGGAAATCCTTAAAACTGAAGGATATCTTGAAAGAACTGACACCTGCTACGTTCTGACCGAAAACGGAAAGGAAAGGTTCAGAAAAACTGCTGCAGAATATTTTTACGACGAAGAACCTGCCAGTTCAAGCGAAGACCCCGAGAAGTCCCTGTTACGCTGCAGGCTTGCCCTTCTTCTTGACAGATCCTTTGTAGGTAGATGGGGGATCAAGAAATTCGTTCCCGGGCAAACCCTTCAGTACTATCCCGGTATAGAGACAGAAAAAATGTTCAAGATAGATACTTCTGGTAAGCCCCTATGGACCTATGAAAAGCTGGAGCCCGTTTCCAGAATAGGCGATTCTTTTCCAAAAGACAGAAAAGAAAACGAAGAGCTTACGCAGGCAAAGATAGCCGAATGGATGGACAATAAGGACATACAGTCTGGTTCTCTCGATATGGACCTGCTTTTCCTTCATTATTGTGATTTCGTGTACTACATGCACAAAGTCCCGCCTGTCTCTGATGCATACAAACTTCTCCACGCTGACAGGTTTTTCATGAAATTTACCCGGGAAAGTTTTTACTCAGACCCGTCTTCTCTTTTTGAGGAGATAGGCAAATTCCATCTGTTTCTCTTCTATTACAGGCATGTTGTCCTTCCGGGAAACTTTGATCAGGATATTCACCAGCAGGAAAACCTGAATGCCCTGATCTTTATCTCAGAAACCGAAAAAGAAGCCGTAAAATTCTACGAGACCTTCCACTCCATGGGGGAACATCTCACCGGACCCGCAAAACCCATGGATATCTGGTGTATCAGTCTTGAATCCATAGAAAAACACGAAGGCAAGGAAGACTCTCATTTCGACTTTTTTGAAAAGACCGGACACAGAGTCGCTATAACATATCCAGGATAGCTTAAGATTTCACTCTGAATCGATCCTTAACGATGAAAGGTCTCCTTTCGAAACCAGACGGGGGACCTTTTCAGTTTTATCTATCTCGCAACAGAAAAGTATGTCATCCACCATCCCGGCATCCTCGAGCAATCTGGCATGATCGGACTTTTTTATGCCTTCGTAAAGGTCGTTGCCACAATTATTCCACAATTCCAGGGCTATCCTGGCTCCATCCCTTACCTCAACAGGCTTGGCTGACAGTTGCAGGATCCGTTCCACAAGAAGTCCAGAGCAAAGGATGTCATCAAGTGCAGCCCTACCGTTTCTTCCCGAACACAAAATGACGACAGGTCCCTTTCCCTGTAGTGATCTCTTCGCTGCTGCTGAGGAATTTCTTGAACAAGCAGCCAGAACAGGTTCTCCCTTTGTTGACGCAGCTATCAAAGCGGATGTCCCGTTAGTGGTAGCAAGGATCATTCCCGGGTGGTTCTTTAAAAGTTTTTTGTCATATTCAAGGGGAGAATTTCCCATGTCAAAGTCATCAGGAGGAAGCATGTTTCTCTCCCCTGCCAGAAACCAGTCCCTGAGGGAATCCTTTTTTATCTGTCTGGCTTTTTCTATGGTAGATGCAAGGGCTATTTCTTTCCCTCCAAGGTCAAAAAAGTTAACAATATTGGATGTAGCCCTGAGTATGTCCACCACAAGCCATGTCCCGCCTTCAGGAAGCTTTTCATTTGGTGAAAGCACCACATCAACTATTGTCAAAATACCACCTCTTCTTTTTGTTTTCTTACTACTGAAAACCATCACCTGCAAAAAGACAAAAAACTTATAAAAATTCACGAAAGAAAACCTGATAATTTCAGGAAAAGTGAAAAGAAAATTTAAATATTTTTCTGACATATATCAACAAATATAGTGGCTGGACTTGAATTATTTTTTCTATCATATATAATACCAAAACTCAGGTAGATATTTTCGAATTATCTAAATACAGTATACAGTTCAATGAAAACATAACATATTTTAAAGGAGGGGAGTTACCTGGTGCAAAATAAAAACAGCATTACTCTAGTAATTTTACTATTCCTCTCTGTTTTCACTTTTCTTTCTCTCAGTTTATATATCTCAGGCTACAACTCCAAAGGTTATGCTCTTTCATCGGATCTCAAGGTCCCTGTCCCTGGTGAAATGGCTTTGGATATAAGCGGCAATGTTGACAAGATCGCAGGAGAGCTCAAGAAAGGCTCTTCAGATAAGATGGCCCCCTTTCTGGCTACCTTTGACATTTACAATATCATGGTAGTAACTGACGAACAGATAGCACAACTCAAGGAATACATTATGAGGCAGAATCCCAGGATTGCTGAGACCACAGCTCTCGAAGAGGCTTCCGCTTTCATTCACTACAGCATGAAATACAACGTGCCACTGGATCTTGTTGTCGCTGTAGCAAATACTGAAAGCCACTTTGATCCTCTGGTGAAAAGCAGTCATGGATCTGCCGGAATAATGCAGATAACATGGAGAGTTCATTCCGCTCTCCTTCAGGCAAACGGAATTAAAAGTGAAGAAGAGCTCCATGATCCGCGCAAAGGCATCGCAGCAGGATGTCTACTTATTTCACGTTACCTTAAAGCATACGGGAACACCCAGGAGGCTTTGGGAAGGTACTACGGTGGATCAGCTACGGTTTACTGGGGAAGAATTTCAAAAAATCTTGCCCGGTTAAGACAATTCACAAGATGATCTTACTTCCATCCTCTTTTCCCAATCCTCAACTGACCCTGCAAGTTTCAAAGATCTTCCTGAAATCATAGCCTTCAGTTATCACTGAAAGTAAAATCTTTCTCCCTGAAAAGTACAAGACAGGCCTCAACAACCTTTTCATCCAGTCTGTTACCAGCCTGCCTTTCTATCTCTTCCAAAGCAGCTTCAATTCCATGGCCAGGACGATATGGCCTGTGTGACGACATAGCCTCAACTACATCTGCAACAGCCATTATTCTTGCTTCCAGCGAAATGGAATAACCTGATAAACCGAGAGGGTAACCGGAACCATCCATTCTTTCATGGTGCTGATAGATAATTTTTTTCACTGGCCAGGGAAATTCTATATCCTCTATAAAGTCCTTTCCTGTTTCAGGATGCAGTTTTATCAATCCATACTCTACTTCAGAAAGGGCTGCTGGTTTAGTGAGAATCTCTGATGGAATGGCTATTTTGCCGATATCATGAATATATCCACTTATACGGATCCCTTCAATTACTGTCTCTGAAAGATCCATCTCTTCTGCTATCGCAACTGCAAGCTCTGCCACTCTCATCTGGTGTCCATGGGTGTAGTGATCTCTTTTTTCAAAGATGCGTCCCATGGCTGTTATGACACCCATAAGGGCTCTTTCCGCATCCTCTAAGGCCTTTTTCTCTCGAGAAATATCCTGAATTATCCAGAGCAGCTTTTTCTTTCCTTCTATTACTATTTCCCTTGTCCAGACTGCTACTTCGAGAGTTGTTCCGTCCGATCTCTCAAGGCTGGTCTCCATGTTGTCCAGTTTAGGGGTTCTGGTTTTTTCCAGAAGCTCCAGAAGTGTATGGAAACAGGAAATATCCTTTATACTCTGACCAGATACAGTTTCCGGTCCCATATCAAAAAAATCAGTGATCCTGTTGTTTATATCCAGAATTCTGAGATCATCCTTATCTGAAATGATCTGTATCTGCGGTACTGTCTGAAAAACTGTAAAGAATTTTTCCTCGCTGTTCTTGAGAGCCTGGTTAGAATCTTTGAGATCCCTGTAATATCTGTCCTCCACGTCCCTGCGAATTTTTAACTCTGTAAAAACATAAACAAAAAGCAGCAATGCTGTGACAAGTAAAAACCCCATACCTTTATAGGTCTGGAAACGGGTAATGTCAGTGGAGCTGTCCAGCATAAGGGAGATCAGGCTGTCAGAAAAAAAGATCCACAGCCCACCAATGACTGCGTAAAATATGGCGATCCTTGCAGATATCCAGAACACTTCCCTTTTTCTGTTCATGCCCCATTTACTCCCTTCATTTAGAAAAGGATACCAAAGGTGAAACTCTATCCTTTTCTAAAAATCTCAGACATCCTGTCCTCTTCCCTGAAAGTGAAAAGGCTGACAACTATAAAAACTAAAAGGGCAATAAGCAATGTTGGCACTATAACATGCATTCCAAGAAACCTTTTTACAAAGATCATAAAATAAAAGTAGGAAGATATTCCGGCAACCATTGATGCAAAGGCTCCTGCCGCGTTCGCTTTTTCCCAGTAAAGACCGAGGACGAGAGGCCACAGGAATCCGGCCTGAAGACCTCCAAAAGCGAAGAGGTTGATCCATACTATAAGGTCAGGGGGATTAAAAGAAGCTGCAAATACTATAATCCCAACTATTGAGGTCACCCAGAAGCTCAGCTTTCGCACGCTCCTGTCCTTTTCTACTGTTCTGGAGTTGCTTAAATCCCCGGGTCTAATGTAATTCAGGTACAGATCCTTTACAATTGCCGCTGAGGCCATTATCAGTTGTGAATCAATGGTGGACATGATAGCGGCCAGAGGACCTGCAAGAAAAAGCCCGGCAAATACCGGAGGAAGTACTGTCACGATAAGCTTCGGCATTATCATGTCCCCTACCTCTAACCCGGGAACTATAACCCTTCCGAAGGCACCACAGAGATGCATTCCGAGCATTAAAAAACCTACCACCAGTGTGCTTATTACTATTGCCCTGTGCATGGAGCGGCTGTCTCTGTAGCCAAAACATCTCACCGCCGTGTGGGGGAGTCCGATAACACCGAAACAGACAAGAACCCAGAAGGACATTATGAAAGGTTTTGAAATAAAATTATCAGGCCCAAAAGGAGTGATCAGTGCAGGATCAATATCCCTCATGTCGGAAATAATCTGTTCCACACCACCCCCAAGGCTTATTACTCCAAAAAGCAGAGCAGTAGTCCCGGCTATCATGACACAGCCCTGAACAGCATCAGTCAGAGCAACCGCTCGAAAACCACCTACAGTGGTGTATATTATCACCGTAACCGCAAAAACTATCAGACCGGTGTTATAGGATAAACCTGTTACACCCTCAAAAAGACGTGCGCCTCCGATAAACTGGGCTACCATGGCCGCAATAAAAAACACTATCAGGCTCGTGGATGCCAGTATTACAACGGCCTTGCTTTTGTACCTTTCCCTGAGGAAATCATTTACAGTCACCGCATCAATTCGTCTCGCAACTATTGCAAATCTCTTGCCAAGAACACCGAGGGTCAACCATGCAGCAGGCAGCTGTACCATGGAGAGAAGGATCCATCCAAGCCCCATCTTATAGGCTACACCCGGTCCGCCGACGAAACTGCTCGCACTTGTGTATGTGGCTACAAGGGTCATGGCCAGGACAAAACCACCCATTCCCCTGCTTCCAATGAAATATTCCTCAATAAAATTACCGGCCTTTGAGAGTATCCTGTTGCTGTAAAAGGCCAGCCCGTATACGAGGATAAGATACAGAAAGAGGGGCAGAAGTATAAGCAGGTCAGGAGAATTCATTATTTAACACCCTTCTTTGGTTCTTGATCATCTCCGTCGAGAGAAATCTCCCTGAAGAGAAAATGGACCATAAGAAAGGCCATTGCAGAGAAAATAAGATACCCGGCAATGCAGCTCAGGAAAAACCAGGAAGGAAATCCGAGAATATAGGAATACTCACTTGTGTCTATTTCTCCAGCTCCGTAAGAAGTGAAATACCACCATGCCATGTAGATCAAGGCAAGCCCCACTGAATACAGGGCCTCTCTGTTTGCCTGTTCAAATCCTGTTCTTGCTGATTTTTCCCCGTTCAAAAGAGACATTAAAAGGGCAACCTCCACAAATTTGATGATAAATCCTTATGTTCATATCTACACAAAGTATAATATCAGCTTTGATCATATATGCTATAACTATAATTCATGATCGTAACCATCTTCTCCATTTATACTACGTCACCGGCAAGATCGCTCAATATCCTGCAAAAAGAAGGATCGCTCCGACTACAATTCCTACAAGAAAATTGATCCCCTTGATCAACATGAAATTCTTCCGCGAACTCGCCAGAAGGGGAAGCATTCCGTGGCCATCCTGAACTATGGAAACTGCAATAAAGACACTGAATGGAATAACCCCTTTGGCATAAAGAGTCAAAAAGACAAGATGAGGCCCCGATTGTGGGATAAGACCAGTCAGCACAGCTATACCAAGGATGATCCACATATTATTTCGGAGAACAAGTTCAGCATCAAGGTAACCAGTAATGAACATCAGTAAAAGAAGGGCACCAAAGGTCCACAGAAAGATACTTGGCACATGTTGTTTAAAGACATGTGCCCATAGATGGGTCTCGAGAAAATGTTCCGGAACCGTTGAAACTATGAAAAAGGCCGTAACCATAACTCCGAGCAATGTAAACCTTACCCAGTTCCATACCTCCGGTCCAACATCCCCTGTCAATACAGAGATAATTACCAGGGCAAGGCTAACAGCCATAACACATCTTGATGATCCGGTGTTCTTCCACTGCTTTAGAAACTGATCCCAGGTAGGAACACATTTTCCACAATATGCTTCATGCAAATGGAGAGGATGTGCTTTTGGAGAATATTCCTTTCCTATACGTCGAAAAAAAATATCGCTCAAAAAACCGCATGATACTCCAATAGCAAATAGCAGGCCAAAAATGAAGATAACCTGACCTGGTATCATTGCCATCATAACAAAGGATTCATCACCAGCTGTTGCTATCATGGCTGCCACAACTGCTCCTGCCGAAACAATGCGATGCTCGAACATGGCAACCACTGCAAAAGCTCCAAGGCATCCGGGGCTTGCTCCTAACATACCAGCTACTGCATACTGTTTCCACTTTGAACCGGAAACAATATTTTTCCATTTACCTGCTGTTAATACATTAATATACTCAATAACAAGCATCATTACTGTTACAAATGAAGTTATCATTACCGAATCTCTGAGAACATCTACCATGTTGAGATCCCTTTCCTGTCCATAATGTTGTTATAATTATACAACCTGTTTGTCTAACTATAAAAACCAGGGATAAACACAAGCTTACCGGGGATCATATACGGTTTTATAATGGCCAAAGAAAAAGGAGGTCCTATCCTTGAACAATATGCGAGAAAAGATAGTAAAAGACTTTCTTGTTCGAAAATTCTGCGCATACGGTTTTTTAAAGAACCTCAAGTTCTTCGAACCTTATCTTATCATTTATCTTCTTGGCATTGGCCAGAGCCTTTTCAGCATAGGTGTTCTGTACGCAATAAGGGAAGGCATAACATATCTATTCGAGATCCCTTCAGGCGTTATCGCTGACAATTACGGAAGAAAAAAAGAATTGATGTCATGCTTTGTCTTTTACATTATTTCATTCTTTTTATTTTTTGCCGGCACAAATTTCTTCGTTCTGGTTCTTGCAATGATATTCTTCGGGCTTGGAGAAGCCTTCCGCTCCGGAACTCACAAGGCAATGATCTACTCATATCTTGAGAAAAAAGGCTGGTTCTCGGAGAAGACCTTTGTCTACGGAAGGACCAGGTCTTTTTCCCTTGCAGGATCTTCCATTTCATCCTTTTTGTCCATCCTGTTCGTCCTTAACCTTCCTGCCATGAAGTGGATCTTCGTGATCTGCACCATACCATACCTGCTCGATTTTATCCTGATATGGACCTATCCTGACTATCTCGACGAAAGATCTTCTTCAATTTTTACTTTCAAAGGTTTTCTACAGATCATTGTCAAAAGTATTAGAGAAATTTCGCAAAGGCCCATACTCAGGAAGATACTGCTGAGTTCATCCATCTTCGACGGCCTTTTCAGAGCTATTAAGGACTACATTCAACCCATAATGGCTATCCTTGTTCTTTCGACCCTGGTTAACGGAGCAGCAGCAGACGGAAGTGAAGATCTCCTTAAGATCTCCCTCGGAGTGATCTATGGTATCTTTTATATTTTCAGTGCCTTTGCTTCACGAAATGCTTTCAGACTTCACAGGATCGCCCGTTCTGCGCGTTTAATGAACTTTTCCTTTGCTTTACTTGGAGTGGCCTTCCTACTGCTTTCACTGACCATAGCTGCTGAATGGACTGTTTTAGTCACAATAGTCTACTTCGTTCTTTATGTCATGAAAGATGCAAGAAGGCCCATTTTTGTAGATATCAGCGGAGACTGGATGAATCGGGAAGAACGAGCGACTGTAATGTCCCTTGACAGCCAGCTCAGGTCTCTTGTTACTATTATTGCAGCTCCCATGGCAGGTCTGATGGCGGACATGTTTTCCATACCTGTAATGTTTCTGGTCTTCGGGATCCTTATTCTTCTCACATCAAAAACAGTGTATATAACTGAGCCCTACGGTAGATAAACGTAAAGATCCATCCGGGCTTCAGAAAAGAAATGTTGGAATCTCCACATCATATGCAATATACTATTTAGAATGTAAGGAGGAAATATAATGCCCAATCCCGTATGGAAAAACCCGAAATTTAATGAGAAGACAGACAATCTTGAAAAAAGATCTCTCTCCCTGAACAGGGTGATAAACAAAACCATACTCTGTTTTGTTTTACTGGTCCTTGCAACATCCTTTATGTGGAGCAGATATTTTGCCGGCAAGGGAGACATCTTGATCACGCTGGCTGCACTTGCCGCAGGTTTCCTGACTACCTGGATATCCGGCCGACTTCCGGAAATTTCCACCGTGACAGTACCAATCCATGGGATAGTAGAAGGTCTGGCTGTCGGAGGGATTTCTGCCTTCATTGAGCAACTGTATCCAGGCTTGGCTCTGAACGCTGTTATGCTTACCTTTTCAGCAGCACTGGTAGTTATCGCCGCCTACAGAGCTGAGATACTGGTCAGAGCAAACAGACTGATAAAGGTTGTCCTGACAGTCATTGGCGGCATAGGAGTTTTCTACGTTGTAAACTTCATACTTAAGGTCTTTTCCATCGACGTCTTCGGCTTTATAAGCCCGGTAGGAATGGGGATCTGCTTCCTGCTGACAGCCATAGCTTCATGGAACCTGGTAAGGGATTTTGAGTTTATGGAAGAAGCTGCCCAAACCCGTACCAGGGCCAGAATGGAATGGATAGCTGTACTGGGACTGCTTGTAACAATGGGATGGATCTACCTGGAATTCTTCCGTCTCGTCAACGGAGCGAAGGCCTTTATACGAAACAAATTCAAAAAAAGCAGAGAAAGGATCCGCCCTGCCGGGGAAAAAGGGGAATCTACGCCCACATCAAAAGACCTGAAAAAATAAATTTATTCCCTTCATGGCTGAATACGAATATTGTCTATCAATCTGGCTTTTCCAACCCTGGCTGCAATAGCTATTACAGCCTCTCTATTGATCCTGGAAATGTCCTTAAGACTTGCCGCGTCCTTCACACATACATATTCACAATCGACTTTTCTGTCAGAGTTCAGTATATCCCGGACAGTTCTTTCCAGGACAGTGCCTGACCGTTCTCCCTTTTCAAAAAGATCCCGGGCTCTGGAGAGTGCCCTGTTCAAAAGAAGAGCTGACTTACGTTCATCGGGAGAAAGATACATGTTTCTGCTGCTCATGGCCAGGCCATCTTCCTCCCTCACAATGGGACAACCAACTATTTCCAAAGGCAGGTTCAGATCGTCTGTCATTCTCCTGATAACCTGAAGCTGCTGGTAATCCTTTTCTCCGAAATAGGCACGTGATGGCCTTATTATATTCAGTAATTTCAGAACTACAGTACATACTCCTCGAAAATGTCCAGGCCTTGAACTACCGCACATACCCGTGCTCAGATCTGTTTCCTCAACAAATGTCGAGAATTGAGGACTGTACATCGCTGAAGGTTCCGGGGCAAATACAAAATCCACCTTTTCCTTTTCGAGAAGCTCCAGATCTCTGTTCATGTCCCTTGGATATGAACCCAGATCTTCTCCCTGACCGAACTGGATAGGATTTACAAAAATGGAGACAACACAGATACTGTTTTCTTTTCTGCACCGTCTGACAAGGGAAAGATGCCCCTCGTGGAGAAAACCCATTGTCGGGACAAGCCCGATATCATCATAATAACTCTGCAGATCCAGTGTTCTGAATACTTCTTCTGGTATGGTAATTACTTTCAAGACCATGTCCTCCGTTTGTGTAATGAATTTTTTGATATGAAATGATTATACTCTCACAAATTTCTGCATTCATTACAAAAAACAAAGAAGGCTTTGCAAAAAATCTGCTTCAGCCTTCTTTGTTCATTAATATTTGCATAATCCAGAATGTCCTCGAAACTGAAAAAACAAAGTCAGCGAGGAAAATCCCTCATTACAGGTTCGGGCTTCATGAGCATGCTCACATACTGAGCTCTCTCGTAGGCAAAAGGATCAGAACTGTTTTTCTTGCTGAGTTTGCCTCTGAAATCATCTATGGAATTATAACCCTTCTTCTCCATCCATTCCGAAAGATCCACAACCATAGTTCCAATAATATCCGGCCTGTTCCTGTATAGAGTACTGACTAACTGCACACAGGAAGCACCGGCAAGTAGAACCTTAGCCGCATCCATTCCGCTAAAGATACCGGAACTGGCACATATATCAGCATTGATGTTTCCGTAAAGCAAACCAGCATACCTGAGGGGAAGTCTATAATCCCCTTCGCTGCTGAGATCGAACTCCATGGACTCTTTTACTTTTTGAGGATCAATATCAGGCTGGAAAAAACGGTTAAAGAGTACAAGTCCGTCAGCACCTGTATTATCCATCTTTTTTACCAGGTTAAGGGGATTTGCATAGAAAGGACTCAGTTTTACCGCAACCGGTATATCAAGGGAGCCTTTTATTTCACTGAGAATCTCTTTCTGCTCTTTTTCAATATCTGCACTTTCTCTCTCCATATCCACAGGAGTGAGGTAGAAATTTAACTCAATACCGTCAACTCCGGTTCCTTCGATCTGTTTTGCATAATCAGTCCACGTTTCCCTGTTTATGGCATTCAGACTGGCAAAAATCGGGATTTCAACTGCCTCCTTGACCTTGCGCAACCAGTAAAGGTGTTCCTGGGGTCCTCCATGCTCAAGGTCTGGATGGATATCAAGCATTTCGGCATGTACCTCGTCATATTCTGTCAACTCATCCTCAAGCCTGAGCCTTTCAAGCTGTATCTGTTCTTCAAAAAGCGACTTTACCACGATGGCTCCTGCCCCTGCACTGGCGATATTCATGATGCTCTCAAGATCAGAGGTCAACTCGCTGGCTCCTGCTATGAAGGGATTATTGATCTTTAAACCCATGTAACTGGTAGTAAGATCTGCCATTCAAAACTCCTCCTTTGCTTTTTATGAAACATTTAAGATATCGAACAGGCTTAATTGCTTTAACACACTGTAGGAATATCTCTTTTCATAATAGCATTATCACAGGATAAGGCAAACAAATCTCAACCTGGTGAACTAACCTATGCGGGGAAGAGCCCATCCCATTATTGCGATCACTATGGCAAAAGCTATCCTTGAAACTCCCCTTACAGGCTGTCCGGCCCCGAATCTTCTTATGCCTAGCAAGAACATGGCTATTGCACAAAAATATAGAATTACAGGTGCCAGATAACTCGCGAAAAACTGCATTATTCAATCCCTCCAGAAAAGGTGTAAAAGTTCTTACAGCCTTAAAAGTATATACCCAAAATACAGAGAGAAAGGAAGAAACTTCCTTTTATCGTATTGCTTTTGAAAAAAGACAGGAGGGCACTTTGGAGTACCCTCCTTTTAAAAACCTGAGTCACTAAAGTACTGTTTCCTGTTATTTGCACCCTCCGCAGTGCCCACAGGCACTGCAACTGGCTGGAAGATGTTTTCTTGCTTTTCCAAGGACATATTCGTCATCTTCCCTCTCAAGGGCTTTCCAGTATTTTTCTCTCCAGTAACTTTCCCACACAGGATCGTATATTTCTTTCAGTTTCCCGGCATAGCTGTCAATTCCTTCGGCCACTTCTCCTTCAAGCATTGCTTCCAGACCTGAATGGCAGGGCTGAGCATCGAACTTTTTGACAAGCTCCCTCAGGACCTCGGGATGATCTATTATCATGCAGGGGCGAAGCAAATTATCGTCGTCATAGGGCTGAGCCTCACGAATTGCCCTGAAGAAGGGACTGTCAGCAATTTCCACTATGCTTTTTTCCTTGATGTTATCGACAGCAAAGGGCGCGAAAACACAGGGTTCCACCATACCGTTGTGAATAACATGCCAGTAACGGCGTCCTCCAGCCATGCATCCATCAACATATGGACCATCATTCCAGAAATCTCCGAACAGTATCGGATAATCCCTGTTGTCCCTTATCTCAGCAATCTTTTCCCTGAGTTTGTTCCTCTGTTCCGGAGTTGCCATATAAGTAAGGTCCGGCTCGAGTCCAACAGGTATATACTGGAAAATCCACCCGAAATTACAGCCGAAATCCATCATGTGTTGTACAAAATCATCGCTCGCTATATAATCTGCATTATTACTGGTAAAGGTAGTGCTGAAACCATAGGCCATACCCTTTTTCTTCATTCGTGAAAAGGAATCAAGGACCTGATCATAGACCCCTTCTCCCCGCCGGGCATCAGTTTGTTCTTTCGTACCTTCAACAGAGATCATGGGTGCAACGTTACCAAGCTCGTAGAGCTTCTCTATGGTCTCGTCGTCAAGAAGTGTTCCATTGGTGTAGAACTGGAAGTAACAGTCACTGTGCTTTTTCCAGAGGTCAAATATCCTGTGGTGCATTAGAACCTCTCCTCCGGAAAAGGTGTAGAAATACATTCCCAATGATTTGCCCTCAGTAAGCAACCTGTCCATTTCCTCGAAGGAAAGATCATGTTTCTGGTCGTACTCGGCAGCATAGCATCCTTTACAATGAAGGTTACATTTCATTGTAGGGCTTATCACCATGAAGTTTGGAAGATGAACACCTGACTGTTTTTCCTTCCTGTCCCTTATTCCCCTTCCGATAACCATGAAATTGACGAACAGATTCTGCAACAACTTCTGTAAACAGTGGGGATCAAGTTCTCTTGCAATTCTGAAGAAAGGCTGGGCAAAAGGATCGTTGTCCCTGATCTTCCGGGCAAGAAGTCTGAAACTCTCCCGATGGTATTTTGCCGGAGCAACTTTGGCCATCTTTTCAAAGACAGATGCAACGCCCTCAACATCTCCTTCCTTCATTCTTGAAGTAACATTTTTTGCAAGTTGCAGAGAAAGAAATCCCTTTGTTCTATCTAAAAGAGAAGTACTCATTTTTCTCTCCCTTCCTTTCCTTATAATTCTTGCTCATCTTCTACTATATCCTTTTTATAAAGTTCCGAAGTTGTCTGAACAACATTCTCAAGGTGTTCTTTCATTGCTAAAGCAGCCTTCACGGGATCCCTGGCCTCAAGAGCTTTAAGGATCTGACCGTGATGCTTCAGGGTAACCTGTATCTGAGAGGGTTTCCTGTATTGTTCAATGTTGGACTCTCTCAAGAGTTGCCTCACCGGCTGGATCATTCTGATAAAAAAGGAGTTTTCACATGCTTCTGCCAGTGCCATGTGAAATGCCACATCAGCTTCCTGAAAATCTTCCCTTTGGTCAGAGGCCCTATTTTCCCTCTCATAGATCTCTCTGAGGTTCTGCAGCTGTTCGGGACTTGCTCTTTCAGCAGCGAGGGTAACAATATCGACTTCGAGATATTTTCTGGCTTCAAGCAATTCCAGGAACGTGAACTGTTTCATAAGGTAGGATGTCTTGAAATGATCATACAGAAGATTAACGTTGTTCACCAGGTAAGCTCCGTCGTTTTGTCTTACCTCAATGATCTCCATGTATTGAAGGGCTCTGAGGGCCTCCCTTACAGTCGCCCTGCTTACAGAGAACATTTCCGCCAGAACTCTTTCAGATGGGAGCTTATCCCCTGGCTTTAATTGACCCTCGAGGATCCGGTGTTTTATCTGTTCAATGATCAGTTGAGAAAAGGTCTTCTTGTTGATCTTGTCGAACTGGTTCTCCATTTGCCTATCACCCCCCTTGCAATTACAGGCAGGAGAATTTGACATCTGGTATATTGGCCTGACCATTATCAACTGTAATTATAGCCCCATACATGTTACATGTCAACGAGCTAATCTTTTAGTTTGTACAATCTGAATGGTTAAAATCTGTAAGCTGTTTTTCAATAAATGGGTTATAAATTGACGACTCCGTTTTCTGGAGGGGAAAATATAATAACAAAATAAATTACTGAATGTATCCTTTAGCTCTTAAAACCGGTTCCGCCACTATTTGCATTGTATCTCTCTGCCTCCAAAGGAAAATTCCAGCAGTAATGCACAGAATTCCCCCTGCAGCGAATGTGACCGGAGCTCCCGCTACAGATGCCACAATACCGGATAAGAGGCTGCCTGCAGGAGCGATACCCATGACAGAAAAGATATAAAAGCTCATAACCCTGCTTCGTTTGTCATTGTCAACAAGAGACTGAATGTAGGTGTTGCAGGAAACCAGGGAAGACACGAGGAAAAAACCGACAAAGACCATCAAAAGCAATGAAAGGGGGAAATATGTGGAAAAAGAAAAGATCCCTATAAAAAGACCGAAAAAAGTTACTGAAACTGCCATAGTCTTACCCATTCCAAGGGGTGATCTTTTCATGGCAAGCCCTATAGAAGCTGCCAGAGCTCCCAGCCCGCTGGCAGCCATTAGAAATCCGAGGGCTTCAGCTCCTCCCTGCAGAATGTTTCTGGCAAAAACAGGAAGAAGTACAATGTAGGGAATACCGGCAAGGCTTATCACCACAAGGGTCATAAGACAGTACCTCACCGGGATAAAGGTTCTGACATAGGAAAGCCCCTCTCCCAGATCCCTGAAAAAGGAGCTTTCCTTCCCTGAAGCTGCTACATGCCTTGATATTCGCAAAAGGGTCAGGGCGGTGAGGGTGGCAGAATAACTTATACCGTTAAGAATGAAACATGTTCCTTCCCCGAACAAAGCAATGGCTATTCCTCCAAGGGAAGGTCCCACGAGTCTTGCAAGATTGAAAAGGGAAGAATTGAGGGCAATGGCATTTCCCAAATCCTCCTCTTTGCTGACAAGGCGGACTACGAAAGCCTGTCTCGCCGGTACTTCATAAGCATTCACTATACCGAGCAGCGAACTCAGTATTATTATATGCCAATACTCCACGAGACCACTGAGAGTAAGAAAAGCCAGGGTAAAAGCATGGACCATGCTCAGGAACTGACACAAAAATATAACCTTTCGGAGATCCATTTTTTCCAGGAAAACTCCCGCGAATATCCCCAGCAGGAAGACAGGGAGCTGACCGGCAAACTCCACGGCACCAAGCATAAAGGCTGAATCCGTAAGTCTGTATACAAGCCATCCCATGGCGACCCTCTGCATCCACAGCCCGGTAAGGGAGATCACTTCACCGACAAAAAAGATCCTGTAGTTTCTGTGCTTCATTGATCTTAACATACCTGTAGATCTTACCCTGCGGGTATTGAGCACGTCAGCACCAAAACGTCTGGACCAGGACATATGGTTTCCCACCATTCCTTAAAATCAGGGGGCCCTCCTGGTTCCGGACCCCCTCTTGATAATTCGTTTAAATCGATTAAATAAGATGCGGGATGAGCTTTGTTTACTGCACCTTCTCTTTTCCTCCCGCATAGGGCATAGGTATGTACTGAACGGATGGACGGCCCTTTCCGGACTGGGGATAAAGGCTGATAATGTTACAAATGGAGGAATCGAAATCGGTATTCACTGGCAGTCCGATCTCTTTGGCCTCTTTTGCATTTATTGGATAATCATGGGTCCACCTGCCATCGGTCAGTTTGTGAGCTATCTCCTCGGCTTTTTCCTTTTCCATGTTATCGCTGAGGAGTTCTACAACAAACTTTCGTGTCTGCTCAATGGCTTTTTTCCCGATATCTGCGTAAATAAGGGTCTGGTCATCAACCTCAGATATGGGCTTGTCCCCTACGATCTTTATTATCGAGGCTGCGGGATACTGACCTATCTGCGGGTCTACAGGCCCAAGCACAGCATGCCGATCCATGAGGATCTCGTCAGCAGCAAGGGCAATAAGAGTTCCACCGGACATTGCATAGTGGGGAACAGCCACCGTGACCTTGGCTGGATGGTTGTTTAGAGCATAGGCTATCTGTTCGGCAGCTAAGAGCAGTCCTCCGGGTGTGTGAATAATAATGTCAATAGGTGTATCATCGGATGTCAGATTTATGGCCCTCAGGACCTCCTCAGAATCCTCTATATTGATGAAATTTCTCGAGAACATCCCCAGGAATCCGACGCTTTCCTGCCTGTGTATCAAAGTTATAACCCTGCTTTTTCGTTTGGCTTCACATGACTTTAAAGCTGAATTCCTCTTCATTTTCAGAACCCACTGATTGAACTGGGGGTATAATATAAAAAAGAAAATAAGAAGAGGCCATATACTGAAATCCTGCATGTCTATCTCTCCATTCGTGGATAATGATGGTTCTGGATCAGTTTAAATGCATTATACACTACCTTTATCTGGTAAAAGAACTGAAATTGATTTTTTTACCTGTATAGGATAAAGTTTCTGTTTCAATGTGATATATTTACCTATATAGAGTATAAATCACAAAGTAACAATAGAACTAATTAGAAGCAGTAAAGGAAAATTTAAAAATGATTTCTGCCATAAAAAAAATATTTAAATATCTATTTATCTCAATACTGATCCTGTTAATAGCAGGAGGTTCTGCCCTTTTTCTGCTCCGAAACCGGGACATGGGAACAGGATTTCTGAAAAGGCAGGCCATATCTGCTGCCAAAGCAGCGGGATACGATGTATCCATAGAAAACCTGACGGGCAATCCGGTTCGGGGATATCGAATAAAAGGTCTTTCGGTTCTGGCGGAGGGCGCCATTCGTATCAGTCTGGGTTCTCTTAGAGTTGCCCTGTCTTACGACACCCTTCTGAAGGGAAAACCTATCGACCCTATTTCACTGAGGGATGGTTTTGTCGAGATCATGGACCTTTCCAGACTTCCCAAAACGGATGAACCCGAGGAGGAAAAAGTAACTCCGTGGTTTCCTTACATTCCTGTTGAGATACGCAATCTGGCCGTGAGATATCCTGAGGCAATAAGTGACATTATGCTGACAAGCGCAGATATCGGGGTATCGCCTGAAAAAATGAGCGTCTCTGTAGATGGATCTATCGGAGATAGCCCCATAGAATCAAGGCTTATCATGGAAATGTCAGAGAAGGTTATGGTATTAACTCATTTCAGTACCACTTTTGACAAAAAAGGAAAGCTGGAGGCAAGGGGCAGTATAGCTCCGGACTTCAGCATTGAGGGATCTGTTTTAAGCCTAGATCTGGGAGCTGCTGCCTCTGCTCTTCCCGAAGGGAAAAGACCTGATATCAATGGGACTGTTAATTTCTATTTCTCACTTGCCGGAACTCCCGAAGATCCTCTCTTTAAAGGAGACCTCCATGTTCAAGAACCCGGTTTCCAGGACTTCGGTATTAACCGTGTAAGGGGAAACATCTCTTATGATGGGTCTCTATTCCTTATTTCGGACCTTGAGGCAGATATGCTCGGCTCTATCCTCAACGCTGATCTATCCTTGTCTGAGAAAGGAAATATTGATCTTGTTTTCTCTGCAGAGAACCTTGACCTGTCCAAGCTTGAAGGCATGGGACAACAATTGCCGAAAACAAGTGGCATTATTGAAGAACTGAAGGGGAACGTTTCAGGAGATCTCCAGAACCTCCTGGGGAGCATATACGCAAGATCGAGTACTGTCAGCATAATTGATCAGAAGATCACAAATACAAAACTTGACATACAGTTTGAAGGAAGGACTGTCAATATTGATTCAATCCTTCACTGGAAAGGCGAGCCTATCTCAACCAGTGGTAAAGTACTTCTTGGGGCTGCTCCTTCTCTGGATCTGAGTACCTCTGTCAGTAATTTTGACATTGCCAATATCCGGAGTTTCCTGCCCCCTGAAACTTCTGAACAGATACCTCGGGGAAAATTCAACTTGAGAGCCAGAACCACTGGCTCTCTGAAAGACCCTTCTGTACAGTTAAATATCAGCTCACCTTCCCTGGAGCTTAACAGGGGAAAGATAACAAATATCAAAGCAGACCTTCACTACCGTAAACCTGACCTGAAAATCAGGGAACTTTCATGTCTCGTACCTGATGGAAGCCTTTCTGGATCGGGTACAGTTGCCCTCGATAAAAGCAATCGTACGGATATCAGCGTCAAAACATCCACTGGTGATATTTCAGAGACCCTCAGGCTTGTTCCAGCTCCTCCGGAGGGAATATCAGGTTCTGCTGAAGCAGTTATATCCGTGAAGGGCAATATTTACGATCCCGATGTAAAGGGATCGTTCAAAACGCGAAATTTGAGATTTCAGTCTCTGTTCCAGGCCGAGCGCGTAAATGGGAATTTCAGCTTCCGCAACAATCGACTTTTGCTGGAGATCGACACTCCCACGGCCCTTCTCGACAGACTTTTAGCCAACGATCTAAAGGCAGGAGTCCAATGGCAACCGGGAAGGCTCGATCTAAGGGAAGGTTCTGCTGAGCTCCTTGGAGGGAATTTTTCCAGCAGCGGTCATATTCTGCTATCCAAAAAACCAGAACTCCATCTGAGCGGTACTTTCGATGATCTGGCCCTTGAAAAACTTCCCTGGAAGCTACCTGTTGACATAATGGGTGAAACCTATGGCGAATTTTCTCTTTCAGGCAACACGGAGAAACCCGTTGTTGCCTTTCAGCTTAAATCGCCAAACCTCGTCACAGAGGGTATGACTCTGGACAATATAATAATAAATGCAGACCTCAGAGACCAGACCTTCAGTTTAAAATCACTATTTGCCCAGATAGGGAAAGGCCAGATCCAGGGCAATGCCAATATTGACCTGGCAAGGGATTTCAAGACAGATTTCAAAATAGATGGAACCAGGCTGGATATACCCTATCTCCTCAGAGACATGGAGGGTAACCTTAAGGATACTATCCAGGGTTCTCTTGATATGTCTGCTGAAGGCAGCTTCTCATCTGGCGTTATTAAGGCAGAGGCAGAGATTTCCTCAGGTTCAATAAAAATACAGGGATTTGAGATAAAGGACATTTTCTGTCCTATCGTCGTAGAAAGTCCAAAGGTGGTTATTCCGGAATTAAAGGCCTCCATATACGAAGGAATCCTGAAATCCCGGTCGGATTTCAGGATGGATACCCTTGAGTGGGAGAACAGCTCTTCCCTTGTAAGTATGGACCTTGGCTCAATGTCAGACAGCATGGAAGATCTTCCCCTCACGATGTCAGGGAAAGCGGAAGGCAAGATAAAGATACACGGAAGAGGAGGAGACCTCTTCAGTGTATTTGGCACTGGAGATGTGACAGCAAGAGACGGTGATATTGGAGGATTACCTGCCATAAAGGCAGCGGCTAAAACTGCAGGTCGAGAAACTATACGTTTTCGAAGGGCAAGAAGTAATTTTCTTGTAGACGGTTTCGGAGTTACAATTCTTGCCGGCAGCAGGGTTGAAGCACCTCTTAAGGATCCTCTATACCAGCACCTCGCCATAGACGGACTGATCGAATACGACGGAGGGCTTGACATCGAAGGGGATACTGTAGTAAATGTCCAGGCACTGAATGCTTTTCTTGGAGGTCTTCAGACTGCCCTGAGGGCAACCTTATCAAAGGGAGATCTTCTTGAAGATATTATGGGAGGTCTCCTGGGAAGAGTTACCAAAAAGGATTATCGGGAGATCGCCTTTCATATTGAAGGGACCCGGGATTCTCCTCAATTATCAAAACTTGAGGTACAGGGAGGAGACCAGTATATTTCCGACCTTATAAATATTGATGAATTTGGCGAAAACAAGATGGAAAGAGACGAGAAGCAGATACAGATCAAGATCAACTTTCCTGTAGGCAAAGGTGGAGAGAAAGAATCTCCATCTGCCGGAGAACAGTTCAAGGACCAGCTTATCGAAGGTCTTTTAAAGGGGATAAACCCAACCAACTAAAGAATAGAGTGAAAGGAAGGTCTTCATTGAATACCAACGATCCATCCCTCCTTATAACAGGAGCTGACATAATCACACACGACAGGGAAAGGCCCTCCGCAGATTCAATGCTTGTCCATGGTGACAGGATAATTGCTGCAGGAAACGAAGAAGAGATCAAAAAGAGTGTTGAAGGATACAGTTTTATTCATCTGAGACTTTCAGGTCAGACAATTTTACCAGGCTTCACAGATTCTCATATCCACCTTGGCTCACTGTCCAGAAGGAAACTTGCACTGGATGTGTCCGGAACTCGGTCAAGGGAGGAACTTTTCAGTCTCCTCGAGGAAGCTTCTTCCCGAAAAGATCCAAAGAGCTGGATATGGTGCGAAGGACTGAACGAGAACAACTGGCAAGACAATGTCATCCCCAGAAGATGGGATCTTGACAGGTTGGGGCTTCCCAATCCTGTCTTGATCAACAGGGTATGCACACACGTCAGTATAGCCAACTCCGTGGCAATGGAAAGAGCCGGAGTTGAAACCGATTCAGAAGGGCTTCTGCTTGAAGAACAGACTCTTCTGTTTCAACAGACAATGTGGCTGGAGGGGACTAATGACAATAGAAGCGAAGAAGACCTGCTTTTAGAGTCATGTAAAGAACTCGCAGCTAAGGGAATAACATCGGTACACACATGCGACAGCCCCTCCTATGGACTTGGAGAAAACATAGATATATACAAAAATCTTCTTTCCAGGGGAATGTTACCCCTCAGGGCAACAATATACTCTGAAAGATGGCCTGAGGAAGAGGATCTTGCTGATCTGCCAAAAGGTGACAGGATCATGTACGGTGGACTGAAGGTCTTCCTCGACGGATCCATCGGTGGATATACCGCTGCCCTGTCAGCTCCATATGAGGATCGGAAAGACAGCATGGGGCTATTGAATCACGGAACTGAAGAACTTAAGGATCTAATTGCCCATGCAGAAGAAATGAACATTCAAATAGCCTTCCATGTTATTGGAGACAGGGCTCTGGACCAGCTTTTAGAAGCACTTGGATCACTGAAGAGGAACATTAGCATCAGACACAGGGGTATTCACCTTCAGATGTGCAGACCTGAGCAGTTAAAAAAATTAAGGAACCTCGACCTGGTCTGTGATATTCAGCCAGTTTTTGTTCCCAGCGAAATTCAGATGGCCTATGAAAAGCTCGGGAAGTGGAGAATAAAATGGAGTTATCCCTGGAAGGATCTTCTGGAAAGTGGTTTGCTTCTCACCGGTTCCAGCGATGCCCCTGTTGAAGAACCAGATCCCCTTGTGGGAATATGGGCTGCTGTTAACAGAACAGATTATTCAGGAGATCCACAAAGCGTATTCAGGCCGGACCAATGCCTTGACCTTATGGACGCGATCTCTCTCTTTACTTCCAACCCTGCAATTGCGACAGGATCCGATATTCCTCTGGGCAGGATAAAAGAAGGATTTCTTGCTGACCTTGTGATACTGGACAGGAATATAAAAGAAACAGAAAGGTCGCAAATAAGAAATATTCGTCCCCTTTATACTTTCTCCGAAGGCAGACTTTCCTATGGAAACATAGAGCACTGGCCTTCATTTACCCTTTCGGGAAAAGATCTTTCCCTGGCCAGATAAAAAATGTATCCATGATGTGCTTGAACACAAAGCTATAGATGACAGCCCATCATGGATACATCTTCACCTTAATGAAACAGTTTCTGGTACTTCTCTAAAGGACCTTCTTCTGGAAAATATCCTTCGTTATTTCAGTCCAAGTTCATTGAGTTTCTGATCCGATGGAACACCCTTTTCATCCCAGCCTCTGAGTTTATAATACTCTGGAACCATTTCCCTGACATGGCTTACCATTCCCTTGCTCGGACCTTCAGGAATAGTCTCTTCAAGAAGACGTAACGGAAGGGTATCCTCTGCAGATGTCAATCCCTCTCTAAGGTTGAACATACGCTCGAGATTCCAGATCCTTTCTCCGCACTTCATTATTTCATCTGCAGTATAGTCAAATCCAGTTCCGGCCTTCAGGTATTCAGCATAATCCTCTGCGCCAAGAGCAAAGGAGGTAAAAAGACACATTCCGGAAGCATCAATGGCTGCAGTTAGATCGTGAAATATCATCGCCCATTTGGGTTTCTCCTTCGTATCTGTGGGGTCCAGCTTTTCAGGCACACCAAGCACCTCAGGAGATATGAGATAACCCCTTACGTGGCATCCTCCTCTGTTGCTTAGGGCGTAGTTAAGACCAATTCCCTGGATTGCCCTTGCGTCATATGCGGGCATTTCCTGTTTTTTCACAGACATGGAAAATTCCGGATGGCCGTACATCTCTCCTAGCCGATAAGAACCTTCGGCGAGTTTCGCACCAAGACCTTCACCGGTACCCATCTTTCGTGTCCAGTAAACAATAGCTTCTCCGCTTCCAAACTTAAGCTCCGGACCTCCCTCGAGTTCATCCTTTTTTATATAACCCTTCTCATACAACTCCATGGCAGCAGCTATGGTTACACCGGCGCTTATTGTATCCAACCCAAGTTCATTGCAGATAAAATTGGCCTCAATGATGGGCTCCAGGGGTTCTACTCCGCAACAGGAACCAAA
>CAZFJG010000016.1:0-12567 GCA_964519285.1 uncultured Synergistales bacterium
GTAAAGCATCTTCTCCAATTTTCGGATCCAGCACAGCAAGTAGAACCGCCGAGGAGATCATGTGCCCGGGGTCAAAATCCAGACATTCTGCAGCCTTTCCGGTAAGATGGTGAACTGGAACACTGCTGGAATACAGATCAAATCCCAGACCGCAGGACCTGCCAACCTCTGTTATGCCTCCCAGAACTCCTCCCTCTGTAGGATCGTGCATGTATTTTGCCAGATCACGCAACAGAAGAGATTCCGGATAAATACAAAGATCCTCTGACCAGCTGGCTACCTCTGCTATCTCTTCCGGAGCAAGGCATTCAGCAAGCAGGTCTGGACGGTCATTCCCAAGAATGGACATTCCTTCCAGTGCGGCATGGCGCGTCATTAATACTACATCTTTTGGCCTGATGCTTCCTGCGCTGTAACTGGAGGAAGCGACTCCTATCATAGTTCCAGAGATCACAGGATGATCGTATCGATCTGTAATTTCTGTATGTCCTCCAACGATGGATATATTGTAGTTCCTACAGGCTTGATCAATCTCTTTCATTACATCATCCACAAATGACAGGCCCCTGGACTGAGGACTCAGCAGAGTAACCATGAAATAGGCAGGGTCTGCACCCTTGCAGGCCACATCATTGACATTTACGGTAACAAGAAGTTTACCTGCTCCCGCTGAAGCTCCTACAACGGGATCAGATGCTACAACAAGATAGCCCCTGATTTCAGAGAGGTCTATAACTGCAGCGTCCTCCCCTATTTCCGGTCCTACCACTACTTCAGGACGTTTTGCTCCGGAAAGGGACAGGACCAGGCTTTGAAGTAATTCCGGAGAGAGCTTTCCCACCGGTACCTGGTCAGGTTGACTCATTTTCAACATTTTCATCTCCTTTGAACACTGTATAAACATCCGCAGTAATTCTGTCTGTAAAGATCCATTTCCCTGCTCTTTTTTACTGATTCCTGAAATCCTCCACTCTTTCGCCAGATCCTTCCGACCCATTCCATGCCGTAGGCTTTTGCTGCTGCATACCCTGTTACATTCAACAGATCCGGAGATTTATGGGGACTTATTGTCAGTGTTGTTGCAAGAAGAGAACAACCATGGAGAGATCCTGTTCTGGCAGCATTGAAAAGCTGGACCCTGAAACATTCAGTACATCTGGCTCCTCCTTCGGGTTCAAGGGCAAGTCCTCTGACTTTTTCTCTCCACAGGTAAGGTTCATATGGTCCGGTTATGTATGAAACTCTGTAATGCTCTGCAAGTTTTAAAAAGGCATCTTTTCTTTTTTCGTACTCTCCACGGGGATGAATGTTGCTCCCGTAGAAAAAGATGGTGGGACAATACCCTTCCCCGATCAGCCTTTCCAATGGTACTGTTCCGTCTGGAGCACAACAGACATGAAGGAGCAGTTTTATTCCTGTTGTCATACTTATCCCACCTTGTAACATTTGAACTCTTTTCCGGCAGAAAAATCAGCCCAGAAGTTCTTTTACATGATCAACTATCGAAGATTCAGATAATCCCATGTTGTCCAGAACTTCCTCAGATCTTCCTGACTGACCATAGGTCTTTACTCCACATATCCTCATCTTACAGGAATGTTCATTCTGCCCGAGCCATGAAGAAATAATAGATCCCATACCCGACCCTGCATGATGGTCTTCCAGTGTCAGAATGAAACTCCCTGCTGCTATTCTTTCCAGGACTTCCCTATCAATATCAAGAGGACATGAAACGTTATAAATACTTGTGTTAATACCCATTTCTTTCAAAATATTCCATGCCTTCAGAGCCCGTGGGACCATACTTCCCATAGCGAGAATAGCGCCGTCATTACCGGAACGCAAGAGATCATATCTACCATACTCAAATGAATAATCCCCGATAAAATAGGGATCTCCTTCAGAATCAGTTATCACGGGAACCTTGCTGCGCCCCATGGCCATACAGATATTGCCCGGTTCCTTCATCATCCACCGGACTATCCTGTCAGTCTGGTTTGGATCTGCCGGCACAACTATCCTCCAGCCGAACATGTTCCTCATCAGACTGACATAATCTATGCACTGATGGGTCATCCCGTCTTCTCCCACATCGAGACCGACATGGGTAAGAAAGAGCTTCAGGCTGGTGCTGTTTATATCGTTCAATCTCTGTTGATTGTAAACCTCGGATATCCCGAAGACTCCGAAATCGGCCCATACGGGAACTATGCCACTTAGAGATGCTGCTCCTGATGCCGTAGCCACGGAATGCTCCTGTATACCAGCCTGAATAAACCAGTCTGGGCATGCTTTTGCAAAACCTGATGTCTTTACTGAACCTGACAGGTCACAATCAAATACAAGAAGGGGAGTTTTGCCTTTTTTCCCGTAATTAAGGGTTCCAATATCCTCCAGAGCATTTCCAAAAGCCGATCTGTTATCTGTATTGTCATCCAGAGTATAGTTTCTTGAACGACCCAACTCTAGTTGAACATCGGAAAGCTTTAACTTCCTTCCTGATGGAAGGAAAGAATTCTTCCTTTTGTCAACGTACCATTCCAGGCTCTTTCCATAAGAACCCAGTTCCGTGTCTGCCTGTTGGTATTTCTCCCCGGAGGCAGCTTTGCCGTGATAGGAGGGGGCATCCTCCATAAAAGATACTCCCTTACCCATAGTCGTATTGCAAATTATCACTGCAGGTTTTTCTGTTTCTGAAGCTCGTCTAAGACAGGAGTAGACCTCTTTCAATGAATGTCCGTCACATTCCATTACTTCCCAGCCATCCGCTTTCCACAGTGAACGAACATCTGCATGCATAACATCTTCTGTCCTGCCTGATATCTGAATGTTGTTTCGGTCAATAAGTACTGTGAGATTCTTCAGACCAAGGGAAACAGCCATTCTTCTTGCTTCAGATATCTGTCCCTTTGTCTGCTCACCGTCACTTCCAAGTACGAAAACACTTCTTTTCCTGTCCAGAGCTCTCTGGCCGAGGGCATATCCGACTCCTGCAGATAGACCCTGCCCAAGGTTCCCCGAGCCCCAGTCTATTCCGGGAACTTCCCTTTCGACATGCCCCTGGTAGGGACTTCCTGCCTGTCTGAAATGGGCTACGGCTTCGTCTGGATCGAAAAATCCAAAAGAGGAAAGAACAGAATATGCGGCAGGGGAAACATGGCCATGACTGATAACTACAAAATCTCTGTCCGTGCTGTCGCAGTTTTCCGGTGTAAGATCTGCAGCACCGTATGCCATAAGAAACATCTCAAGGCTCGAAAGAGACCCCGCAGGGTGTCCACTACCGGCTACAGTTGTCATTTTCAGTATCATGGACCTGCACATGGCAGCATTCCTCTCAAGATCTTTCACTACCTTTTCGGGTAATTCATTGTAGGGTAATCCTTTTATATCGACTTTACTGAAACTGTACATTAATGTATCTCCTTTCAAATGCCCTGTATCTGAAAATTTTAACAATACATGCCTCAGGTCTTGTCTTTCAACCTCTATATTTAAACATATCCTTACTGCTTTCGCAGGTTAAAAAAAAGATATGGACGACAATATCGCCGCCCATATCATGCTAATTAAGGAAAAACAATTCTTCAGTCTTCCTTGTATATCCTGGGAACTCTTTTAAGAAAGCTTATTGGGACTTCGTAATTAAGGGTATTCCTTTTATCTGCGATCTCCTCGGGAGTTATCCTTTCATTACCCTGTTGTCCTACTATCACTACTTCGTCCCCTGTCTCAACTCCGGGGATATCTGTAACATCCACCATAGTCTGATCCATACATATATTCCCTGTTACAGGAGCTCGCTTTCCCTTAATGAGCACATCCGTTTTCATTGAAAGAGCTCTGGTGTAACCGTCGCCGTAACCTAAAGGCAAAACAGCTATTTTTTCCCTTCCTCTTGTCATGTATCTCAATCCGTATCCAACGCCACTTTCTGGTGGCAGATCCCTGACAAGGGCAACTTCTGACTTTACTTCAAAGGTGTTTTTGAGTTCCATGGGCCTTATACATTCACCTGAGGGCCACATTCCGTATAGTATTATCCCTGGACGGATCGCATCAAGATACTTTTCAGGAGAATGAAGGGTTCCTCCACTGTTGCAGACATGCCTGAGAGGAATCCTTATTCCCTTTTTCTCGAGAAGATTAAGAACCTCAACATATCTTTTAAACTGGGTCTCCGTATAATCCAGGCGTTTCTCATCAGCTACTGCGAAGTGAGTGAAAAGCCCCTCGATCTTGAGGCCTGGAAGTGAAACGATCTCATCTATTACTTCGGGAACTTCTTCAGGAAGAAATCCTATTCTGCCCATTCCTGTATCAATCTTGATGTGCATCAGAGCCGGATTTCCCTGTTTGACAGCTTCCCTGCTCATTTCCCGGGCAAATTCGATGTCTGTCAGGGCAGCTTCAATACCACTTGCGACATACTCACCAGCAGCCCTTAGAGGAGAAGGACCTAATACCAGGACAGGCTCGTTGATACCAGCCTCACGAAGTTCTACAGCTTCGTCTGGTATGGCTACAGCAAATCTCTGGCATCCCTCCTTAATAAGTCTCTGGGCTACCTGAACTGCTCCGTGTCCATAAGCATCGGCCTTTACCACTGCCATCAACTGGGGCCTGGTTCCAACATGATCCCTTACTGTCCTGAAATTGCTGGCGATATTTCCCAGGTTCACTTCCATTCTAGTAGCACGATAAGCCAATATTACCATCCCCCTGTTATTTGTTGTCTTCATTTATCAAAAAAACACAATAAACACTTTCTTCTTCACAGTTCTTCAATGCAATTATACCGGTCCAGGTAACATACTGTCCTATTATAATATAAATAAAGGCCATTTTAATCAGCTTTTTTCCTGTTAAATTAAAATCCTGGCAATTTACTTAACTTATGTTTACTATCTCAGTATTACTTATCTTTGACAGGACAGGAGGTTATTCTATGAAAAACAGCCCCGCAATAATTTACTTTGCGGGGCTGTGAAAAATGTTATTTAAATATAGTTGCTTTCCTTAAGTATCTTTTTGGCTTCCTCGGTCACCCTTGAGGGTATTTTAACAACAGGGCCGGTACATCCCATTGCGGATTCTGCGTATATTCCTGCTTTCCAGAGTTCTCTCACTGCATCCTCTACATCAAGGACATCTACTCCATGAAGTTCTTCATCGGTTGGTTCCTGAGGTGGAACCTTTACTTCCTCTTCGTGAGAAGATGTCTGTTTGGGTTGCAAGGACTGAATAACTTCATCAAGTCCTGCAGCTTTGGCCTTTTTTACCTCCTCTGCAAGAACTTCAGGAAGTTTGCCTTTTACCGCCATTGCATTATATACCAGGGCATTGGCAATAACCGGCGCTCCAGAGGCCCTGGAGATGATGGAGATAACATGAGGCCATCCTTCTCCTGCAGATGGGCCATATCCCCATCCCTGAGACTCGTATGATCCTCCTGTGGTAAAAGAAGAGAACATTTTCATAAGCACATTTCCTGTGAGCGTATCATTGACACAGACATCCACAGAACCTGCAAGGATGTCGTTGCCCCTGAGGACAGCTCCGCCATCCTTCCTGACGCTCTGACCGAAGGTTATGTCGTAGCCATTTTCCTTCAGCTGGGAAAGCGCCCGAAAAACAGGGTGAGCTCCTTCAACATTGAGAATACCCACAGAGGGGTTTTTCCAGCCAATTGAACGGGCCACAGCTATACCGTAGATAGCGTTTTTCACCATCGCTTCGGTCCTTAGAACTGCTGAAGTTCCTGTGGACGAGGCAATTATCATTTCTTTTCCCCTTCCTGGAGTTACTACTTTTCCTATTGTTGTAACTCCCATGGGGAAGGGATAATGTAAAGCTACTGCCCCGCTTATTGAACCATCTTTCAAGGCTTTTTCCATAGCTGCTGCTACATCGGCGTCACAGTCATCGGTCTCTATCCAGTCCAGGTCTTCATAGCCCTCTGTTCTGGGACCTATCATAACAACTTTGATCCCCGGATAGGTCTGCTGGGCGAGTTCTGCTCCTTTTGCCAGTTCATCCTTTCCGAGTTCGCTGCCTGAGGCCATTAAACCAACCTTTATAACAGGTCCACCGCTTAACGCTGCTTCAATTATCTCTGAAAGGGCTTCACCGACTATTCTTTTCTTGTCAGTCATTTAAAATCACCACTCAGTCCTTCTGGAGTGAGTCTCTTATGTCACCAAGAGCCTCCAGGATCAGCTGCTTGACTTCATCCTTGCCTATAGCGGACTGGGATCCTTTTCCTTCGCTCTTTTCAATGAAAAATGATGCTCCGTCAGAAAGATTGGTCAACCTTGCAAGGAAAAGACTTCCCTTTCCTATTATCATAGCCCTGTTCATTTTATCTTCTTTTATTGCATCACAGGCGTGTCCAACAAAAGGAACACCTGAAGGGATATGTCCCTGGGTATGGGCAAAACCGGTAAGGCCTTTTTCCTTGACGAAGTCCATTATGTCTTTCTTTTCAAGCTGTTTTTTCATTACAGCAAGGGCTGCTGTCATTTTTGCATTTGCAAGAGGGACATTACCCGCTCCTGCCGGAAGGGTTATCTCGGGAATGTGCAATTCAGCTGCATACTTGTCCACATCATTGAAAGACAGGCCTCTTTTTTCCAGGGGATCCCATATCAGGGAACTTGTAACGGCCTGCGGAGATGACCCAGTACCCACAGTATGTTTACCTATTGCGTCAAGTCTCATAACTGGGTACTGTCCATCGTCAGGCTGCAGAAGAACTGCGAAATTACCCATGCAGTCTTCAAGAGCCGGCATTTCCTTTTTTACGTGGTCACGGGCGTTCATATATAACTTTGGAATTGCTCCGCCTGCTACTACAATGCAGTTTTTCCTTGCACCACTGGCAACCTGGGAAGCAGCAGCTATCATGGCATTAACAGGGCCTGCGCAGAAGCCTCTTACATCACATCCGCTAGCATTTACCAGTCCAGCTATTTCTGCTATGGCCTTGGCGAAGTTTCCTCCTGCTCTCTGGTTCATGTCTCCTGCTCCTTCTTCGGAGCATTCAATTACAAAATCTATTTCAGATGGATCGATGGAATTATTCTTCAAAAGATGAAGTACCGAAAGAACACCACCGGCCTTGGATGCTATGTTTTCAAGCAGAACGTAGGGAGCAAGGCATTCATCGAACTCATGACCGCTTCTGGTACATCCGACCACATTTCCTTTATAGTAAAGAGGCAGGGCCTTGTGTTCCTTTACCTCTTTTTCTATTTCAGCCGTTTCATGTCCCGCTTCCAGCCTTTTCAAAAGAGTTTCATCCATGACAGGATTTTCTGAAAGTTTCTCTCTGACTGAAGAAGCAAAGTTCTTTTCAAGCCAGATAATATCGAAAACATCGGATATGTCTATAAGACCAAGGAATTCGTCCTCAGGCATTATCTCTCCGTATTTTCCAAATCTTTCTGCCTTTTCGATTCTGTTCTCGTACCACGGCTGAGGCTGGCCTTCATATTCATCAAGGGGCAAACCGCCAATATAGACCTGGTTGGGAGCATAACCAAGGGCTTCCTCAAAAGACTGTAAATGCTCCGGTAATTTCTTTAAAAAGTCCGTCTCTCCCTTGGTGAGTCTCTCAATATAGGGGGTGTTTCCGTAATGTAGAGCAAGTTCAGGGGTATGGTTCAGACTATATGCATAACCCCTTATTCCGACACTTGACATTCTCTTTTCTACCTCCTTGATACTGTCAGTTTATTCAAAGGGGCCGGAAACAAAGTCCCGGCCCCTTTCTTGAATATTTTCGTCTTTCTTACTCTTCGTCCTTGAAAACGGTCTGTTCTGTTACCTCGGTCTGAAGAGCTTTCAGGGCTTTCTCGACAAGTTGTCTTCTTATCAGTTTCTCCTCATCCGCTGACTTGGAGGGATCTCCAAGGGGATAGGGGATTGCGACACCAGGTACTATCCTGTTTGCACCAACTGTGAGAGAAATGGGTACAATAGTGGCAATATGGACCACAGGAAAACCTGCTCTTTCTATTTCTTTTACGAACGTTGCTCCGCAACGTGTACAGGTTCCTCAGGTGGATGTAACGATAACCGCGTCGACGCCGTCTTTTTTCATCTTTGCTGAAAATTCAGCTGCAAACTTCTTTGCATTTGCAACTGAAGTACCATTACCTACAGAAGCATAAAACTTGTCGTAAAGTTTTTTGAAGCGTCCTTCCTTTTCGAGTTCGCGCATTACATCTATAGGAAGGACCCTGTCTGGATCTTCACAGGCATAGGTGCTGTCATATCCGCCGTGACAGCTTTCATACTTGTCTGAGGTCAGATCATCAACTCCGGAGATATCGTATTCTCCGTAGTTCTGAGCACTTGAAGCAGCGATATGATCAGGATTCCCCTTTGGCACTATTCCTCCGGAAGTCACAAGAGCAATTGTACAACCGGAAAGATCTTTTATCGGAGGATTAGGCTCAACCCTGTCAAAGACAGGCATAGCATACTCAGTCTTGAAAGTTTCCCCTTTAAGTTTTCTGGTGAACATATCAAGAGCCCTCTCTGCTGCGAGCTTCTCCATAAAGAAATTCTTTCTGATTCCTCTTTCAATGTAACCTTCTTCTTCAGGAGATCCAAGATTCTCTCCCTTCAGAAGTTTTACCATAAGTTTACCCATTGCAGGAACAGCCTTACCCATTCCCCTGGCACTATCCGGTGTTTCAATTATATACAGACTCTTTTTAAACATTTCCACACCGGGGTTTTCCTTGTACATTCCTGAAACGACTGGAATTCCAAGCTCCTTTGAAACAGCATCGCCCATAGCTCCGCAGGCAGTCCCATAACGACCTGCATTGAAAGCAGGACCAAGGATAATTCCGTCAGGATTGTATTTTTTGATCATTTCAAGTATCTCGACACTTGCCTTCTCAACATCGGATGCAAAGTAGGTATCTCCACATACTACTGTGGCAACTATCTCAGCATCGTCACCGAGAACCTTGTCAAGAGCCATTCCGGGACCAACAACTCCTTCCCGGATCTCCGGTTTGTAGTCGGCCTTTTCCTCTCCGCCTATACCGGCAAAGAACTGATTTATATAATGAACAACACGGTAAGTCACTCTTTACCCCCCCTTCCCTTTTATATTTACAGGGAATACTTGGAAAATTCTTTTCGCATTCCTGCTACTGCCTCTGCAAGGGCTTCTGGCTCAAGAACCATTTCCATCATGGAAATCTGCTCTTCCCAGGCAGCGGAATCGGCTTCGTTTCTGATCTCTTCCTCAAATACATGATATACTGCGAGTCCCAACGAGACTCCAGCCAATGGACCTGCAAAAGTGGGATCTCCGTTCGCTACTGTTTCTGCGTAGATCTCGGCTCCCTCTGGATCGGATGATCCAAGAATTACAACTACATCTTCAGGGTTGTATTTCTCGGCTGCATCTTTGATCCTCTGCTGATTCTGCAAATCCATAGCTCCGGCTGCTGTTCAGACAAAGCATTCGGTAACGGAGAAAACCACTTCTGCTCCACTGTCCTTAAAGACAGCTTCCATGGCAGGTCCGGGTACTCCATCACGTTCGCCAAGAAATAGTACTTTTTTTCCGGCTAACTTACCCATGCTTTTCCACCTCCTGATTTAAAATCAATTGATATTTATCTGCTTACTGTTACTTCAACCTAGCTTGTAAAGGCTCCGTTTCTTGTATAACCAAGCTGGTTGGTTGAACCAATTATTGCCTGGATCTCTACAGAAATGCTGCCATCTTCGTGAAGAGATCCATACCAGCCTCCGTCAATGGCGTTGGCTGTCTCTGGAAAACCTATCACATGGTCCATCACAGGGAGATCAACAGTCTCGTTTGCATTTCCAACACTTACGACTGCATCTCCTTCTTTGCATGAATCTGCAAGACCCTGACTGGCTCCATCCCTGCCAGCATATTCATCAGTAATTAGAGTTGTCTTTATACCGGCCTGTTCTGCTTTCCAGCAGTTCATTACCAGGTCAGCATCCGGGTTTCCGAATCCTTCCTGGGATATTAAAACTCCGTCCACTCCCATAAGCCTGGCAAGCTTTACTGCGTAGGAAGAACTCCTCTTCTTGTCTGCGAGGGTTACGTTCTCGTTGGTAAGAATTACACCTACGAAATTAAAGTCCACACCGTTCCTGGCGAACATACCCTCTATAACCGGATTGTTCTGGTGAGCGTAAGTATTGTTCTTGTCGCAGGCAGAAACACAGTTTCCAGAGATTACCGCTCCGTCAAATACTTCGGTAGCACCAATCATAGTTGAAAGAGTCTGCTTGGCATCAACACCATAGACGTAAGTATCGTGAAGTAGTCCCTGTGATTGAAGCATGTAGACGTAAGCCACTTTCGGGAGGTCAGGGTAGAGTTTCATGGCCTCGTTAAGCGGTGGCATTTCGTAGGAAGAAATTTCGTCCGCTTTGACCTCTTTTGCACATTTGGCAAGATAGGTAGCAGTTTTGAGACCTGCCATGCGACAGGCAGCCTCGTATGTGTGTTTTTCGAGATCCTCCCTGCATGGTTCAAGAACAACTACGACGTTGCATGTCTCGGAATAAGGAGTAAAATCAGCTCCTGGTCCTGACATGTCAATGATACCTTCCTGGGTTGCAACTATCTTTCCAGTTGTCACCACGGCAGCTCCTGAGAGAACAAGGGTGCTGCCTTCTCCTACAGTATCAACATCACCAATGAATCCCGGAAAGACCTCGTTTTTTCCCTCAAGCTTGCATCTGGGTTCTACAACATCCTTTACCGGTACTATCCTGGTATTGTCTCCCGGGTGTACCAGCTCGAGATCCACTTTTCCGAGTCTTGTATCCTCGGCAAGGTGATCGACAAGTTCCTGTTTATTAACGTAAAGGACTCCATCTTTAACTTCTGTTTTATCACCCCATGCAAGTTTACTAACCTTGATCTTGTGGAGTTCCAGTTTCAAGAAAATCCCCCCCCTTTATCACGATTTTTTCCTAGCCAGCTATTTCCTCAAGCCTGGCCTTGATGTTATCGGCGGTAGCATCACCACCACCAAGTCTTGCAACTTCTTCTCCATCCTTCCAGAACAGGATGGCAGGCAGTCCCATGACCTTGTTGGCTATTGCAACTCTTCTGTTTCCGCTTACATTGACCTTTGTAAACTTGACCTTGCCATCGTACTCTTTTTCAAGAGCTTCGACCTGAGGCATCAAAGCCTTACAGGGACCACACTGGGGACCCCAGAAGTCAACAAGTACAGGCATGTCACTTTCCTTTACTTCAGCATCAAAATTGTCCTTTGTCAGTTCTATCATCTCTTTCACCTCCTTAAAGAAAAGTTGGATATTTACAGACTGAAAATATAAACTGCTAACCCTGATCCAAATCACCGTACTGACTCAGGGTATGTTTGACAAGCTGGTAATCGAGATATCTGCAATCCCTTTCAGCTTCTTCTGTAAGCATACCAGGCAACAAGATCCTGTCTCCACACGATCTGTAAACCTCAAGAGCATTTTCCATAAGTTCCAGTGAATGAAAATCCGCAGAGGAGACTTTGCTGTTTTTCTGCAGAACAAGTGATCGATAAGGCTGCTGATAGGGTCTGAAATTTCCGTAAAGAGGATGATTAAGTAATTTTCCTCCCAGATGAACTGCATCTCTGCTTTTGACAAGCACTTCCCATGCAGAACCATCTATGAAGGTTATGTCTTTAACTTTGGATTTAAATTCAGGGTTATTTGTGACAAGAGTAATACGACAGCTCATTCGAAAACCTCCAGAAACTGGAAAGAACGATTTTTATCTCTGTCGTATACATCCCGACGAATGTGGGCAAAGAATTCCAGAGATCCGTCCAGTCGCAATCCTTTGGCCTGAGAGTTTCAGTGCTTGTGCAGCACCTTGCCCCTTCGGCGCCCCTTCCCGCTTCCATGAAATTGAATAGTGGGATCTCTCTTGCGACCTTCATACGGACTATATAGTGATTTTACACTATCAGAATCTTTAGTCAAGACCATGTGAAAATTTGAACTTGAAAATACAAAAAAGCAGGGGAGGGCAAATGAATATACCCACCCTGCCTTGTAACTCTAACTAATATTCATGCTTTTATCTTCACCTGCTACTTTATAACACTCCGATCCCTGAGAGGAAGATGTATCCAATAGCCACAGGTGCTACTATGCGGCAGATCCAGATCCAGATACCAGTAAGACCAAATGGAGTATCTCCCTGGTTTGTAACCTCATTTTTAGCTTCATCAGACCACAGCCAGCCTACGAAAACAGCTATGAAAAGTCCTCCAAGAGGAAGAAGCACGTTGGATGCGAGGAAGTCAGCAGCATCAAGGAAATCCTTGCCTGCAACCTTGAGATTTCCGGTAAGACTGTAAGCAGACGGGATTCCAACCAGGAATATAATAATACCCATCACAACAGTAGCCTTGTGCCTGGTCCATTTAAACTCATCAATAAAGTAGGCACAGACAACCTCGAGAAGAGAAATTGCAGAAGTAAGGGCTGCCACGAAAAGGAGAAGGAAGAACAGACCTGACCAGATGGCTCCACCGG
>CAZFJG010000016.1:12667-21861 GCA_964519285.1 uncultured Synergistales bacterium
AGGGCTGCCACGAAAAGGAGAAGGAAGAACAGACCTGACCAGATGGCTCCACCGGGCATCTGTGAGAATACAGATGGCAGTGTGACAAAGGTAAGTCCAGCTCCAGCTCCCGGTTCCAGACCAAATGCGAATACGGCCGGGAAGATGACAAAACCTGAAAGAATAGCTACCATGGTATCAAGAACACAGACCTGGGCAGCTGCTCCTGGAATGTATGAATCCTTGTTGAGGTAGCTTCCGTAAGTGATCATGCATCCCATACCAAGAGAAAGGGAGAAAAAGGCCTGTCCAAGGGCCGCGAGGAAAGTCTCACCTGTCAATTTGGAAAAGTCGGGTTTCATGTAGAAAGCAAGTCCCTCTCCAGCGCCAGGAAGGGTTACTGACCTGACGATAAGCACAAGCAGAAGGATAAAAAGACCAGGCATAAGTATTTTGCAGTATTTTTCAATACCCTCGCCTATTCCCTTATATACTACCGAGATTACAACAGCCATGAAAAGAGCCTGGAGTCCAACCACCTGGACTGTATTTGATACAAAGCCTCCAAAGAAGTTCCCGGCCTCTCCTGCTGCTCCGGCTTCCATTAAGCCAGTAAAGGAGGAAAAGATATACTTGAAGGTCCATCCGCCGATAACTCCGTAATAAGAAAGAATTATAAAACCGGCGGCTATACCAGACCAGCCAACTAAAACCCAGGGGCCTCCTCTTAGTTTCTTAAAGGTTCCTACTGCGTTGAGTTCGGCTTTTCTGCCCATTGAAATCTCGGCCATCATAACCGGATAACCGATCACAAAGATCAATATTACATAAAGAATGACAAAAGCTGCTCCACCGTTCTGTCCAGTGATATAAGGGAATCTCCAGATATTTCCAAGACCTACCGCTGAACCTGCAGCAGCCAGGACGAAACCCAGTTTGCTCGCCCACTGTTCTCTTTCAACACCGTTACTCATATCGTAAATACCCCTCCTTCTTTTCTGTGTTGTCCTTTTTGGTTACCCCTGAAAGCAATTTGTACTCATACCATCAAACCACCTCCCCCTTTCTCAGGAAAACCAAAAAATATGTTGTACTTTAAAAAATGAAATACAATCTGACCTTCAGATGAAACATGTTTTTATATTATACATCAAAAAGCTTATCCAGATTTAAGATAATGGAAAATATCCATTTTTTCAACAAAAAGAATTATTCATTTAATTCCGATTTTGCACGGCCTCTTGAGAAATGGTGATTATCTATTAGAATTACATGGAAAGGTGGAATGCTTAATGTGTCTTGCAGTACCACACAGGATAATCGAGATCATAGATAGTGGAAGAGCCTTCGCAGCTACCGGTAATATAAAGGTCGAGATCAGGACCGATCTGATTGAAGATCCATCTATAGGAGACCCAGTACTTGTTCATGCTGGGTTTGCCATAGAAAAACTTGATATGGAAGACTCAAAAGAACTGGAAAATCTCTGGGAAGAGATACGGGAATACGCAGATGAATCATAGTTCCGACAGCAGATCAGAAAAAGGGTCCATTCTGGTAAGGGCAATAACCAGGGCAAGCTCACAAAATATAAACCTCATGGAAGTATGCGGAACCCATACTGTCTCCATCTTCAGGCATGGACTGAGGACAATTATCCCCGAGAACATAAAGATGATATCTGGACCTGGTTGTCCGGTCTGTGTAACAGACCAGGGAGATATAGATGCCGCCCTTGAACTTGCAGAAGAGGATATGGTAACTATGGCCACCTACGGTGATATGTTGCGGGTTCCGGGAACTTCGACTTCCCTGGCTGACCTGAAAGCCCGAGGAAGAGACATCCGGATCATCACATCAGCCAGTCAATGTATAGAAATAGCTGAAAAAGATCCTCAAAAGGAAATTGTTTTTTTCTCTGTAGGCTTTGAAACCACAGCACCAGCAACAGCTTCCATGTTATTGGAAGCTCAAAAAAAAGGACTTGAAAACCTTTCTGTAATAAGTCTCCACAAAAGGACTCCTCCTGTTCTTGAGACTCTGGCATCAGATCCCGGAATAAAGATCGACGGTTTTATTTTACCTGGGCACGTAAGTGTTATCCTTGGACATGATCCTTACAGGTCAATTCCTGAAAGATATGGTATTCCTTCATGTATAACCGGTTTTGAACCGGAAGATATACTTTCGGGCATTTTTTCCATAGTAAGACAGATAGAAGAAGGGAAACCAAGACTGACCTCCGTTTACGGAAGAGTGGTAAAAAAAGAAGGTAACATTAAGGCAAAAGAACTAATGGCAGAAGTTTTTGAGTATTGCGACGCCAGATGGCGAGGTATAGGAGAAATCAAATCCTCCGGACTTGCCATAAAAGAAAAATACAGAAAATTAGACGCACAGTACAAGTGGAATCTAAAGACAAAGGAAGTTGAGCCACCTGCTGGATGCAGATGCGGAGATGTCCTGTCCGGAAGGATAACTCCTCCAGAATGTCCACTTTTCAGGACAATCTGTACTCCTTCTTCACCAGTAGGACCCTGCATGGTATCAAGCGAGGGTTCGTGTTCAGCCTATTACAGATTTCGGGGAGGTGCAGAAAGCTGGAACAGATAACTTTGGGACATGGAAGCGGAGGCAGGCTTACAGAGCAGTTGATAAAAAATATAACGGAACTTTTCCCCTCGGGCAGGAAGGACCCTTCAGTTTCAGATCTTGAGGATTGTACTTTTTTGAGTAATGATATTGCTGTAACTATTGACAGTTTCACAGTAAGCCCGAGAATTTTTCCTGGGGGTAATATAGGCAAACTGGCAGTATGCGGCAGTACCAACGACCTCGCGGTAAGAGGCGTAAGGCCTGAATGGCTTGTTATGAGCGTAGTGATTGAAGAGGGTATGGACATGGAGGAATTCAACGGGTACATGGAGAGTGCGGCAGCTGTTTGCCGGGATCTCGGAGTCAAACTCTCCGCCGGGGACACTAAGGTAGTACCCAGAAACTCCCTGGACGGACTTTTCATCACGACCTGCGCTCTTGGTACTGCTGATACCCCCTTCTACTGGGGAATGAACAATATAAAACCAGGAGACAGAATTGCGGTGACAAGATCTATAGGAGCCCATGGGGCAACCATTGGTGCTGCCAGATACGACCTGGGCTCAAAGACACTTTCCAGCGACTGCGCGGCCCTTTGGCCTGCGATAAAGGAAATAACAAAGGACAGATCTGTTCGGGCAATGAGAGACTGCACGCGGGGAGGTCTCGGAACGGTCCTTTGCGAATGGGCCGAGGGAACTGATCTGGGTATAGAGATCGAGGAAAAGGAGATTCCCATAAGTTCCGAGGTCATCTCAGTATGTGATGTTCTGGGATTTGATCCTCTTTACCTAGCCTGCGAGGGTTGTGCTGCCATAGTTTTCGACCCTGAAGGAGAGGACAGAATACTGTCAGCACTTGCCAGACACAAAGATTGCAGCGAGATTAAAATTATAGGAGAAGTTGTAGATGAACATAAAAAGATGGTGGGAATGAAAACAGACATAGGAGGCATGAGGGTAATTGACATGCCAGTAGCAGAAATGCTGCCAAGGATCTGTTGATAAATATCTCTGGAAAAATAATAATTCCCCATTAAGAAGTTATACTTAGAGACAGACAGGCAGGGTCCCGGTTAACCGGGACCCTGCCTGTCTGATTTATTCTTCTCCTGCAACTATCCGCTTGATCTCGGAAGCTTTAAAGGAATTATCGTCTATGGTTACAGAAACAGCATTAAGCAAAAGACCTTCTTTTGCCACCTCGAATCTGGCGGGGAGTCCTGTCAGAAATCTGCCTATTACCGGCTCTATCTCCATTCCTATAGATGACAGATGTGAGCCCGTCATGCCAACATCAGTAATATACGCTGTTCCTGAGGGGAGGATCTGTTCATCTGCAGTCTGAACATGTGTATGAGTACCTGCGAGACAGGATACCTTACCGTCAAGAAAAAAGCCCAGAGCTCTCTTTTCAGACGTAGCTTCAGCATGAAAATCTACAAAAACAGGACAATCTGCTCTTTCTTTTTCCAGCACTTCTTCGGCCTTTCGAAAAGGACAGTCAGTAACCGGCATGAAAACTCTTCCCTGCAGATTCAGGACTCTAAGCCTTTTCCCCTTTTTTTCGAAAACTCCTGTTCCTGTTCCGGGGCAACCCGGAGGATAGTTCAAGGGTCTCAGGACCCTTTTTTCCTCGTCCAGTACGGGCAGAAACTCCTTCTTGTCCCAGATATGGTTACCTGAAGTCAATATGTCCACACCGGATGCAAAGAGTTCATCCATGACCTTTCTTGTCATTCCTTTGCCTCCGGCAGCATTCTCACAATTGGAAATTATGAAATCGAAGGGTCCGTATTGCTCCTTGAGCGATGGAAGAAGCCCGGCAGTGAGATTCCTGCCAGGCTTTCCCATTAGATCTCCAATAAAAAGAATCTTCATCTTTATTTCCTTTACTTCGCATATTCTACGCTTCTTATTTCCTTGGTTACCGTTACCTTGATCTGTCCGGGATATTTCATTTCCCCTTCGATCTTTCTGGCTATATCCCAGGCCAGTTTATGTATTACTCCCTGGTCTGTAATATTGGAAGCCACAACTACCCTGACTTCTCTGCCAGCCTGTATGGCGAAGGCCTTGTTAACTCCATTGAAGGAATTGGCAAGTTCCTCGAGTTTTTCAAGTCTTCTTACGTATGCATCCAGACTTTCCCTTCGAGCTCCAGGCCGCGATGCACTTATCGCATCAGCTGCTGCAACGATAATGTCGTATATGCTCTTCTGTTCCACGTCCTCGTGATGTGAAGCGATGGCATTGATCACCACCGGAGACTCGTTAAACCTTTTTGCCAGATCTGCACCTATCAGTGCATGAGGACCTTCGATTTTGTGATCAACGGCCTTTCCGATATCGTGAAGAAGACCCGCTCTCCTCGCTATCTCCTCGTCAACTCCAAGCTCTGCTGCCATGATCCCGGAAAGATGAGAGACTTCCAGGCTGTGTTTGAGCGCGTTCTGTCCGTAACTGTATCGGAGCTTGAGCTGACCTATTGTTTTTACAAGATCGTTGCTCATGTGTTTGACCCCGGTTTCAAGAAGAGCTTCCTCACCTGCTTCCAGGATCTGCTCTTCCACTTCCCTTGTGGCCTTCTCTATCAGCTCTTCGATACGAGCGGGATGTATCCTTCCGTCAAGAATGAGCCTTTCAAGAGACAGTCGGGCAACTTCCCGTCTTACCGGATCGAAACTGCTGAGGGTAACCGCCTCTGGAGTATCATCTACGATAAGATCCACTCCGGTAAGAGATTCAAAGGCCCTTATGTTCCGTCCTTCCCTACCGATGATCCGACCCTTCATTTCATCTGAAGGAAGTGGGACTGTGCTGACTGCAACATCTGATGTATGCTCAACTGCACATCTCTGGACAGCTGTTACAATGATCTCCCTTGATTTACGTTCCGCTTCTCTTTTGGCTTTTTCCTCTATCTCTTTCAGCCTTAACCCTATTACATGCTGGGCATCTTCTTCAATTTCCTTGAGTAACAGATCTCTTGCTTCTTCCATTGACATGTTTGCGACTTCTTCCAGCTTACTGACTTCTTCTTTTCTGATCTCCTCAACCTCATGGAGCTTTTCATCAAGTGAGGCCTGTCTGTTTTTCAGATCTTCTTCTCTGATGGATATTTTCTCAAGTTTTTTGTCGTAGTTTTCTTCTTTCTGTTCTATCCTGCGTTCTGTCCTCTGTAATTCACTTCTTCTTTCCTTGATATCCCTTTCGGCATCCTGTCTCAGTTTGTATATTTCGTCCCTGGCCTCACCGAGCTTTTCCCGTTTTACCTGCTCAGCTTCCTGGACACCCTCTCTGAGTATCTTCTCTGCCTGGGCCTTTGCCCCGTCAAGATGCCTTGCTCCTATCTGTCTTGAAAGCAGGAAGCCGGCGAGAACTCCAACTGCAATTCCTCCTGCTATAGCAAGTATCATTGGTAAATGCATTGTTTATTATCACCTCTTATTCAATTTTCAAGGTGCAGTCTTTATCGTATACTAAAACACAAAAATGACTACACTGTAATCAGGTACTGTTAATCTCCGTCACCATAAATACCAGAAGTTTCCATTGCTTTCCTTACACCCTCCCGGACAGAACTGGAGGTAAAACCACGACTGAGAAGTCTTGAATAGATCCTTTTAACAGGTTCCCCTTTTCGCAGCATTTCACAAGAAACCTGCATTGCATTCTCTGTCTCGTCAAAACCGGACTCATCAAGAGCTATATCGATGACGTTCCGATCAAGGCCTTTCTGCCTCATTTTATCAACAAGCTTCAATCTCCCCCATTGTTCATGGGAAGTCACGTAAAGTTTAGCATATGCATGATCATTTATGTAACCATATTCCTCATATTGACCAAGTAATTTTTCAATTTTATCAGAATCCTGGTAATTCTTCTCCTCAAGTTTCTTTCTTAACTCCATTTTTGTGTAAGCCCTGGAAGAAATCAGTTTTACCAGGTAAGTTTCAGCATCCATAAAGGTCATCACCCTGTCTCGACAAGCAGGAAAACCTCTCCAAGATCATTTATAACCCTTCTTTTCAACAATTCTGCTGTTTCTAAACCCGGATCTTTCTCTACCAGACTAAAGGCATCCTCTCGAGCCTGGTAAAGTATCTTTCTGTCCCTGACAAGATCAGCTATTTTGAAATCAGTTACGCCATGCTGCCTGAGCCCACATACCTCTCCGGGCCCTCTAAGTTTAAGGTCTGCCTCTGCTATCTCAAATCCGTCAATTGTAGAACACATGGTCTTTATCCTCTGCAGCCCTTCACTTGACCCGGGATCTGAAAGGAGAACACAGTAACTCTGAACATTCCCCCTGCCTACCCTTCCTCTCAACTGGTGAAGCTGGGAAAGACCATATCTCTCAGCCCCTTCTATGACAATTATCGTGGCATTTGGAACATCTACTCCAACTTCAATAACTGTAGTTGAGACCAGAATATCAGTTTCTCCCGCCTTGAATCTTTTCATTATCTCTTCCTTCTCGGAAGAATACAGCTGCCCATGAAGCATTTCCACTGAAAGATCGCAGAAGGTGCTCTTTAAATTCTGAAATCTCTCTTCAAGAGAAGTTGCCTTTATCTTTTCACTCTCCTCGATAAGGGGACATACCCAGTACACCTGCCGTCCCTGCCCGACCTGCTTTTCCAGAAACTCAAAAAGCCTTGATATATTATCAGGTTTTACCCACCTTGTCTCTGTCTTCTGTCTGCCTGGTGGCATTTCATCAATTACGGAAACTGAAAGGTCCCCGTAGACAGACAGGGTCAATGTTCTTGGTATGGGAGTAGCTGTCATTACAAGGGTATGGGGGCTTTTGCCCTTACTTTTGAGGGCCTGCCTCTGCATAACTCCAAAACGGTGCTGCTCGTCTACGATGACGAGACCAAGAGACCTGTAGTTTACATCCTCCTGAAAAAGTGAATGTGTTCCGGCTATTACCCAGGTATCCCCTTTTGATATCTTTCCCAGGACTCTTGTCCTTTCTGCAGCAGAAGCAGAACCAGAAAGGAACTCGCAATCGATCCCAAGAGAGCTTAAGGGGTTTTTCAAAGTCTCATAATGTTGCCTGGCGAGTATTTCTGTAGGTGCCATAAATGCAGCCTGGTATCCATTCTCTACTGCGGTAAGGATTACTGTTACTGCAACAGCGGTCTTACCGGATCCCACATCTCCCTGAAGGAGTCTATGCATGGGAAAAGGTTTCGACATGTCCTGCCATATTTCTTCAAGCACTTTCTGTTGTGATTTTGTCATTGAAAAGGGCAGTATTTCCTTTTTATATCTATCCGACAAAGACCTTTCTCCGGTACAGAGAGGCGCTTCGGCAGGTCCACTGACAAATCTCTTTTTTCTCATGGCAAGACCTGTCTGAAGAACGAGAAATTCCTCGTAGACCATTCTCCGTCTCGCCTGCTTCCAGTTTTCTCTGCTCTTGGGATAATGAAGTGACAAAACTGCCTTTTTCAGGGATATGAGACCATGCTGATCCATAAGAGAAACAGGGATCACATCCTCCAGGAGAACCATATAATGCTCCAATGCATATGCCACTGTCTTTCTTAACCATCTCTGGTTTATTCCGGTAGTGGACGGATAGATCGGTATTATCCTGCCAATACTTTCCGCGCTTTCCTTTTCATCTATCAATTCTAGTTCCGGGTTAACTATCTGAAAACGGTTATATTTTCTGTCTATTCTGCCGTAGAGGGCAACCTTGCTACCTGAACAAAGGAGCTTCTGAAGACCCCGCCTGTTAAACCAGATTGTCTCAGCTACACTGGCTCCATCTGTTACAAGGGCTGTAGTTATGGTCATTTTTCTTTTTCTGGCCTGTCTTTCTTTTACTTCAAGCACACGTGCAATTACAGATGCTGTTATCCCGGGTTTCAGATCTGAAAGAACTGTGAGAGACCTTCTGTCTTCATACCTGCGTGGGAAGGCATACAAAAGATCCCTTACTACGGAAACTCCTATATTCTCAAGGAGTCGCTGCCTTACGGGACCCACTCCGGGAAGGAACCTTACAGGAGAATCCAGATCTAACTTATGCTTCACTCGCCTTTCTCCGTTGACCTGACAAAGTTTTCCTCTGAAAAATTGCTCAGTAGTTCCTCAAAATGGGACAGAAAACTTTTCATTCCTGCTTTGATCTCACTCCGAGAAGATTTAAGCTCCTGGATCTCTCTACGGATCTTTTCCCTCTCATTATTCGCCTCGAAAATTATCTGTTCAGACCTTGCTCTTGCTTCCGCAATTATGGCCTCTCCCTGCTCCTTTGCAGCATTCACCTTGTCATCTGCACTTTTCTGAGCCATAAGGAGAGCCTCCTGCAGGGAGTTCTTGAGATTTGAGTACTCCTTTAACTGATCCTCTATCATATGTTTTTCCTGTTCAGTCTTTCTCAGACTTTCAGAATATTCATGAATACTCTCGGCAAGGGCATCAAGGAATTCATCAACCTCTGAAGGATCGTATCCTCTAAGGGATTTTGAAAATGATTTGTTCTGAATATCGAGGGGTGTCAGCATATCATTCATTAGCACAAAGCCTCCTGACAGTTTTTATTATTCAGGAATATCCTCCTTTTCCTCTATCCACTCTTCCACAAGAGTTTTTCGTGCA
>CAZFJG010000017.1:0-20169 GCA_964519285.1 uncultured Synergistales bacterium
AGTGACCATGTAAGACTTAAAAAAGTCGGGAAAAATTATCGTGGTTTGTGTCCTTTTCACAGCGAAAAGACCCCTTCCTTTTATGTATCTCCTGATAGACAGACCTATCATTGTTTTGGATGTGGCGCGGGAGGAGATATCTTCAGTTTTGTAATGGCAGCTGAAAACCTGGACTTCAGGGAGGCCCTTGAGATGCTTGCTTCAAGGGCTGGTGTTATTATAGAGAATAAAAGTTCTGATACCAGTGGTTCCTCTTATTCGCTTTACGAGATTATGAATATGGCTGAGACGTTTTTTGCTGAATCCCTTTTTTCCAAAAGTGGAATACGTGGAAGAAAGTATCTTGCCAATCGTTCTGTTACAGGCGATATGGCTCGCTCTTTCAGACTTGGCTGGGCTCCTGCCGGCTGGGATAATTTGTGGACATTTCTGAAATCGAAGGGAATATCTTTTCGTGCTGCCCTTGATGCTGGTCTTGTAGCTGAAGGAAAACACGGTGCCTATGACCGTTTTCGCGGAAGGGTTATGTTTCCGGTAAGGGATATTTCTGGACGAGTTATAGCTTTCGGAGGAAGGGCGGTCGATGAAGATGGGGCCAAATACATTAATAGTCCTGAAGGGCCTATTTTTCACAAACGGAGTAGCCTTTACCTCGTAGAAAGAGCTAAAAAGACCATATCAGAAAAGGGAAGTGCAATCATCGTAGAGGGATATATGGACGCTCTGAGATTGAATGTCTCAGGTTTTACAGAGTCAGTGGCGTCTCTTGGAACTTCACTTACCGAAGAACAGGCTAAATTGCTGAAAAGAGTAGCTGACAGGGTCTTTATCTGTTTTGATTCTGACACCGCAGGCCAGGATGCCACGATAAGAGGAATGTATGTGCTTCAGAGAGAGGGCATTGATGTGAACGTTGTAGATCTTCCCAGGGGAAAGGATCCGGATGAACTTCTTCTTCAGGAGGAAGGTAGACGGGTTTTTGCTGAATCATTGAAAAAAGCTGCACCTCTTGTTCTTTATCATCTTTACATCAGGAAACCAAGACTTGCTGAAAGCGGTTCATACAACAACGCTGTAAAGGAACTTCTTGATGGTATATCCACTCTGCCAATGGAAAATCTCGTGCCCTATATGAATCATCTCTCAAGGGAACTTCAGATTCTTCCTCATGCTCTCCAGGAAAGGATCCTTTCAATAAAAAGTGAAAACCAGAAGAATATGTTCAGGGTGAAACAGATTTCCGAAGAAACTGATCTGAAAAAAATTTCTGAAGCAAAGAAAAACAACACTGAAAAGGATTTTTCAGTAGATAATATCGAAGCGGCTTTTTGTTACCTTCTCTGGAAAGACGGAGCTTTCAGAAAGAAAATGACTTCTTGTCCGGATACAGTGACATTTGTGCAGGATCAGAAAGTCAAGATGATTGTATGTGCGATCATGTCAGGTGATGATCCTGAGGAACTTGAATCTGTCTGGCATTCTACGGGAGAAGTTTTACCAATGAGAGTTCTGGCAGCAGGAGGGGCCTTTCTTGAAGAGCTTGAGGGATATGATAATAAAAGTGAGATAATTGTTTCGGCCTTAAAAAAACGAAGATCGAAGGTTCGATTCAAGGAGATAAGTTCAAAACTGATCAAGGGAATAGCTTCAGAAGATGAGATAAGAGAATATCTCAGAATCAAGCAGGAACTCAAGGATATTATATTTTAGTTAAGTATTCGATTGAACAAAGATTCCCATTTCTGCTATACTCTCTCTGTCCTTTTTTGTGGAGGTAAAACCATGAGGGTAGATAAATATCTCAAACTTGCAAGACTAGTCAAACGAAGAACAGTAGCCCAGCAGATGATAAATATGGGTGCAGTAAGAATAAATGAAGTAAAGTGTAAACCTTCAGGGGATCTAAGAGCTGGAGACTTTCTTGAGATAGCTTATACAGCAAGAGTGCTCTCAGTTGAGGTTTTGTTAGAGGATGAAAAGGAAATAAAAAAAAGAGGCAGTGTCCCTTACAGGGTAATACAGGAAAAAAGGGTAGATCCTGACGTTAAGCCCTGGTAATGTAAACTGCATTTAACGGAAAAGGAGGTCTTGTAATGAGTTCGATAATTGGTATACATGCACGGGAGATCCTGGATTCAAGGGGAAATCCAACAGTAGAGACAGAGGTCTGGCTTGAAAGCGGAGTCATATCGACTGCAGCAGTACCTTCAGGTGCTTCTACGGGGACCTACGAGGCTGTCGAACTTAGAGACAACGAGTCCAGATACATGGGAAAGGGAGTTTTGAAAGCTGTAAGTAACGTCAACGAAATTCTTGCACCGGAACTTGTTGGTCTTGATCCTGTGGATCAGAAATATATAGATCAGCTTATGAATGAACTTGACGAGACTGAAAATAAGGCTCGTCTTGGAGCAAATGCCATTCTGAGTGTCTCTATGGCTATAGCAAGAGCTGCAGCATCAGAATCTGGTCTCTCACTCTGGAGATATCTTGGAGGGCTTGGGCCATTCCTTATGCCCACCCCAATGATGAATGTCATAAATGGTGGTGAACACGCGGACAATAATCTTGATATTCAGGAATTCATGATCGTGCCCCATGGAGCTTCTTCTTTTGAAGAGGCTCTTCAGATGGGAGTTGAGACATACCATAATCTCAAAAAACAGTTGAAGTCAGATCATTACGGAACAGGACTTGGTGATGAAGGAGGTTTTGCTCCGGACCTCGGATCAAATAGTCAGGCTCTTGATATTATCATTGAATCTATCAAGGCGGCCGGATATGTCCCAGGTAAAGACATAAGTCTTGCGCTTGATGTAGCTGCCAGTGAGATTTTCCAGGATGGCAGTTATCATTTTTCCGGAGAAGGTAAAACAATGGATCCTGTAAAGCTCATAGATTATTACCAGGATCTCTGCTCAAACTATCCTATAGTTTCCATTGAGGACGGGATGGCTGAAGAGGATTGGGATGGATGGGCTAAGCTTATGGAGAGAGTTGGGAAAGATGTCCAGATAGTAGGAGATGACTTATTTGTAACGAACAGGACAAGGCTAGATAAAGGAATAAGGAACAACTCTGCCAACTCGATTTTGATAAAACTGAATCAGATAGGAACTCTTACTGAAACTCTTGAAGTTATCGCAATGGCCAGCACAAATGGTTTTAGTTCTGTAATATCCCACCGTTCCGGAGAAACAGCCGATTCCTTTATAAGTGATCTTGCTGTCGCTGTTGCTTCAGGTCAGATAAAGACGGGTGCTCCTGCAAGGATCGACAGGATAGAAAAATATAATCAGCTATTGAGGATCTCAGAATCCTCTATTGATGAAATACCCTTTGCAGGTCTTTCGACATTTAGATGCAGGGAAAAGTAATCTCGATAAGATCATTTATAATATTGGACACAGGATTAACAGCAATGTTGCGAGGACTGAAAAAACTCATAAGATCAGGATGTTGTAAATAATGAAGATAGCTGAAGCTACTGTTGCCAGACTTGTCATGTACCATCGTCTTTTGTGCCGGCTTAACGACGAAGGGCAGAGAGTAGTATCCTCCAATGAAATAGGAGAAATTCTAGGGGTAAAGGCGAGTCAGGTTAGAAAAGACCTGTCCTACTTTGGCGAAATAGGCAAAAGAGGAGTAGGTTACCACGTAGGCAGATTGTATGATCATCTGGAAGAGATCCTTTCTACCCCTGGGAAATGGAAAATGGCGCTCGTCGGGGTAGGCCACCTTGGATCAGCCCTTCTGGGTTACAAAGCTTTCGATACTGCCAAGTACGGTATAGAGGTATTATTTGACAAGGATCCCCAAAAAATAGGATCAGAAATGTATGGCATTCCCTGTTACAATATTGAAGAAGCCAGAATTGTTACAAAAGAACACGGGATCCAGATAATTATACTTGCAGTTCCGCCAGGTGTGGCACAGGAATGTATAGATACTGTTTTACAGGATACAGGAGTGAAGGGAATACTGAACTTTTCTCCAACTTCAATAATAGTTCCCGATAATGTTCTTGTCTACAACGTTGACATTTCTGTAGAATTGGAGAAACTTCTGTTTTATCTTAAACAGACAATGATAAATATTTAAAACAAAGTTTCCAGAGTCGTTTTATCCATGTTAGAATGTCTCTGGCAAAAGATTTGATAAGAGATAAGGAGATGGTTTTTTTGCAGGGTCAGGGTAGTTTGATGGGTATGCTTTTCCCTCTTGTAATTTTTGTGGTTATATTTTACTTTTTTATCATCAGGCCTCAGAAAAAGCGACAGAAAGCTCACGATCAGCTAATTTCGTCACTTAACAGGGGTGACCAGATAGTTACAGCTGGGGGTTTCTGGGGTACTGTTAAAGAAGTAAAGGAAGACAGCGTGATCATAGAAATAGCAGAAGGGGTAAAAGCAAGAGTTCTCAAAAGTTCCATTGCGACTAAACATGACAGTGTAGCAGAAACAACTTCGGAAAATAGTAGCACAGAGCCTGTAAAAGATACTGGCAGCAAAGAGGATGAATAGGCAGTTTTTGTATCCGGATCACCTTTAAGGTATGGAGTGGATGCTCCGCAGAGCATCCGCTCTTTTTGTGATTTTTATATGCAATAGTACCTGCCCTAATTAACCCGAAAAACCTGTTTTGATATTATTATACTTATCCGACACAAGGAGGTATTGATCATTATGTTAAAAAGGGACCGCTGGCGGCTTGTTATAGTCTTTATAGTTATTCTGGCTGCTCTTGTGTCCGTCTTTCCTATTAAAGGGAGAATAAACCTTGGTCTTGATCTTAAGGGAGGAGCACATATTCTTCTGCAGGCCAAGGGGACTGAGGCAAGTCCATTGACGGATGACAGCATAGACAGACTGTTGGCAGTTTTAAGGAATCGTGTTGATCAATATGGAGTCACCGAACCTGTAATACAGCGAGAAGGCAGAGATAGAATCATTGTTGATCTTCCAGGTGTTGAGGATCCTGAAGCAGCTATGGAACTGATAGGTAAAACTGCCATGCTTGAGTTTCGCAAGGTCCAGCAGTCGACTCCAGCACCGCCCCCAGGACCTCAAAGAGAGAATTATGGCTCAGATGAGGAGTACAACAGGGCTCAAAATCGCTGGAATGAAGCAGTTAGTGAAATTGAGACCATGAAAAATGACATGATCGAAAGTGCTGAGGTAAAAGAAGGTGTTTTACTTTCAAAAGGCGACGAAGGAAGGTATTACCTGCTCGGATCACCTCTGGTCAGTGGGAAAGATCTGGAGAATGCCCAGACACAATATGATGATCTTGGCCGCCCCACTGTAACCCTTGATTTTAACAGCGAAGGTACAAAACTTTTTGACAGGGCGACAGCAGAGAATGTTGGTTCCCAGATAGCAATAGTGCTTGACGAAGTTGTAATATCTGCACCAGTTGTTCAGGAACGAATCTCGGGAGGTAAAGCTCAGATCTCGGGGAACTTCACTGCTGCAGAAGCCCAGCGATTATCCATAATGCTCAGAGCTGGTGCTTTACCAGTAGCAGTTGAGGTCCTTCAGAACAGATCTGTAGGACCAACTCTCGGAGCTGATTCTATCCGAAGTGGATTGAAAGCTGGCCTTATTGGTGCAGGTATGGTATTGCTGTTCATGCTGATTTATTATCATATGCTCGGAATCGCAGCAAACCTGTCCCTGGCCGTGTCTCTTTTACTTGTCTTTGCAGGTCTGATAAGTCTCAAAGCAACTCTTACACTGCCTGGTATAGCAGGTATAATCCTGACCATCGGAATGGCATTAGATGGAAACATCCTTATCTATGAACGTATAAAAGAAGAACTTCGATCAGGAAAGACTCCCAATGCTTCTATTGAGTCTGGTTTCAGGAAGGCCTTTACGACCATTCTTGATGCCAATATAACTACCTTGATAGCTGCAGCAGTTCTCTACTATTTCGGGTCAGGACCAGTAAGAGGATTCGCTGTAACACTCAGCATAGGTATAGTTTCCAGTGTTTTTGCGGCAGTAATAGTAACAAGGGTTCTTCTTCAGGTAATGATGAGAGGCAAAAAATCCTCCTCTCTCGTTCGTCATAGTTAGGCATCAAAGGAGGGTATACTGAACAATGTTTAAAGCTGATTCCTTTGACTTCGATTTTATGAAATTGCGGCGATATGCAATTATTCTAAGTACAGTACTAGTAATCGCGAGTATAGGTCTTCTCGTGACCAGAGGCTTGAACCTTGGTATTGATTTTGCAGGAGGTAATTTACTGCAGATCAGTTTTGCCGAGAATGTCAATGTCAGTGAGATAAGGGAGGTATTAACTGATGCCGGCCAGGAAAATGCTGTTATACAGGCTTATGAGGATAACAGTTTCATAATAAGGATCAAGGCCGATGCAGAATCTGTCAGAAAAGAAGTTCTTACGGTTCTCAGATCTAATTTTGAAGGTCTTGAATTGTTGCGTTTTGAAAAGGTAGGTCCTGCTATAGGTTCCCAGTTGCGTACAGACGCTATAATTGCAGTTCTGCTGGCTCTTACTGGGATATTAGTCTACATTACTGTCAGATTCCAATTCAGATTTGGCATAGCGAGTGTAATTGCGTTGCTCCATGATTCAATAATTACACTGGGTTTCTTCAGCCTTACGGGAAGAGAGATCTCTTTACCCTTTGTTGCCGCAATACTTACCCTGGTAGGTTATTCACTTAACGATACGATTGTTGTTTTGGACAGGGTTAGAGAGAATTGGAAGAATTTGAAAAAATGGGGAATAGTTCGACTTATGAACAACTCTATTAACAGAACTCTTTCAAGGACCATCAATACGTCCCTTACCACTTTCTTTCCTGTGCTTGCCTTTTTCATTTTTGGAGGTCCAGTCCTTGCCAACTTTTCAATAGCATTACTTATAGGAATAATTGTTGGTACATACAGTTCTATCTACATTGCAGGGACCGTTCTTTCTGAGTGGTATACAAAAAAACCCCAGAATTAGATATATTTTTTCAAATAGATGAGAAAGGAGAGGGCGGGCTCGCCCTCTCCTTTCTCATCTATAAGGTCTGGTTTACTATCTCTTTGCAGGGTATTACAATAATGGCTGTTATATATTTTTTATTTACCTTTAAAAATTCAGCTCTAATTAATGAATTTAACCTGGTAATGGTAAACTTGTTTTAGTCAGATCTGTTTAACAAGGAAACTGGTTTCTACAGACTATTTTTAACACAGGCTAGGGATAAAATTTTGGTCGGGAGGGATAAATATGAGAAGTTATGGTCTCGGTATCGCTTTTTGTATGGTTTTGGCTGCAATTTACGCTTTTCAGAATACTTCGGAAATCATAGTTCGTTTTATTATCTGGGAAAGAGCTATGCCTCAGGGTGTGTGGGAGATAATCCTCTTTGCTGTAGGTGCAGTGGCTATGTGGTTTATTTCCCTTTCTGCTGTTATGGAGATCCGGGGCAGGCACTCCAGACTTATTAAAGACCAGAAAGAAACCATCAATACAATGGAAACAGAACTGAATGAGCTTAGAGATGAGAGAAATTCTCTCATAATAGCCCTTAAGAAATCTGGCGAATATCCATATTCAGAGAAAAAAGAAGGTGAACCTTCTCTTTGGGGACAGGATCTCAAGTGCTATGTGTTATCCGATTCAGAAAAACAACAAGCTATGGATAGTGACCAGAGGGAAGAAATACAGGAGAAAGATAGTATTTTTCCTGATCAAGTCGATTATAATACTGAAGGCACGGACTACGAAGATCCTTTTTTTACTGAAGATAAAAAAACAGAAGACGATGATGAAACAAAGACGGAGGACCCAGTATAGGTTTGCTGTCATTATGTCCTGCTTCAAGATTTAATCTTTTTTCTCCCTCTGTATCTTCAGCTTCCTTTGCCAAAGATCTTGAACTTTCGGAACTTATGGTAAACCTGGTTGAAATGAAACAGGGAGAGGTACCTGTTTCCCGTGAAGAGATCAATTCTATATTGGATCCTTTACTTGAAGATAATATGGAAGGTCTCTCGCTTGGTAGTTCGTCTTTACTTCTTTACGAAAAATGGAAAAGTAATCTGGATTCCTTCGAAAATGCAATTGTTTATGGGGATTACGATGTAGACGGTATATGCTCTACAGTCCTTGCAATGGAAGTTCTGCTTGCACTTGGCAAGTCTGTCAGATTTTTTATACCTCACAGGCATAATGATGGTTATGGGCTTCATCCGGATATTGTTTCCAGACTAGTGAAAGGTAAATGTGACACTCTTGTTGTACTTGATACTGGTACTGGTTCGGGTGAACTGATCGGGAAACTTGAGGAGCAGGGGATCAATACCTTTGTCTTTGATCATCACCTTACGCAGGATGGATCAGAATCAAACTGGATTGTTAATCCTCAATCAGATGGAAACGCAACAGCAAGGGATCTATGTGCAACAGCTGTTTTCTGGATGTGGGCCTGCAAAAATAGAATAATGCCTCAAAAATGGCTTATGGAGAGACTTGATCTTGTTGCTCTTGCGACACTGGCAGATTGTATGGAACTGGGTCCACTCAATAGATCCCTGGTTATCGAAGGATTAAAATACATAAGAAAAGAAACAAGACCGGGTCTTGCTGAATTGATAAAGGCTCTGGATCTAAGTGCAGAACACATAACTGATAATGATCTTGTAATGAAGGTCATTCCCTCTCTGAATGCTCCTGGGAGGCTTGAGACGGCTGATCCCGGAGTATTGCTTCTTGTTTCCCGTGAAGGTTACCGCAGTTATGTCCAAAATATAATAGACATTAATCATAGACGCAGGGAAAGTTCAGCAGCTATTGCAGATGAGATTCTTGGTAGTTCAGAGACGCAAAGAAGGCACGTGTTCTTTTCAAGGGATTGGCATGTCGGCGTTCTCAGTGGCGTGGCAAGTCAGATCTGCAACATAAGGAACAAACCTGTTATACTTGCAGCTCCTGCCAAAAAGACCATAAGAGGTACTGTTAGAGTACCTGAAGGTGCAAATGCAATGGAGCTCCTTTCCGAAGTTTCACATTTCCTTGAAAAATGGGGGGGGCACAGTTACGCTGCAGGTTTTTCTGTTTCCCCTCGAAATTGGAAGTTTTTCATGGAAAAGGTTGAAGGCCTGATATCAAAGCTCGAGATAGAAGAAAGAGAAATCACGGCTCTTGAATATGATCCTGCCAGACTTGACCTCGATACTTTTTATGAAATTTCAAGGCTTGGACCTTTTGGAAAGGGGAACCCAAAACCCCGTTTTTTCAAACGCAGGGATGGTTCTGAATCACTTGTTCCATTAGGTCGAACTGGCGAACATTACAAGGTAAGTCACAGTTCCGGTGAGTTTCTTGCCTTCAATTCTGAAAACCTGTGGGACCAGTACGAGGATATTTTGGGCTGGGTCTACTATCCAAACTTGAATTACTGGAAAGGCAGCCTTCGAGTACAGTTCATACTCGACAGTATTTTGGTCCCCTGATCATTTGTAAGGTATAATAATTGTTATTTTTCAAACAAAGCTGAAAGGCTTTATTTTTAGGCTAAGGATTGATTTTTTTGCCTGATAAAACTGGTTATTTTCCAGGTTCTGATGATCACCCCACCGGAAGTTCCAAGGTGGTACAAAAGAGGGAGCTAAAAAAGCTAAGGGACAGTTTCATGGGCAGAATACCAGAAACTCAGCGATCCGTAGCTGTTAAGTTCGCCTGGCATGAAGTATGGTCCAAGGTTTCAAGGTATCTTGAAAAAGAAGACCTTATGAAAATAGGTGAAGCCTTGGTATATGCTGCCAAAGCCCATGGTGATCAGAAGAGGACTACAGGAGATCCCTATATTGTTCACTGTCTTAATGTTGCCTCGATTCTTTCCGATATGGAAATAGATGTAACCACCATAACAGCATCTCTGCTTCATGATGTTCTTGAGGATACTGAGATCACCGAAGTTGAACTCAGGTCTTCTTTTGGAAACGAGATCTGCACCCTTGTTGATGGAGTTACCAAGCTTGGCAAACTTCAGTTTCAGTCATTTGAGGATTATCAGGCTGAGAATCTCCGAAAGATGTTTCTCGTTATGGCCAAAGATGTCAGGGTAGTTTTGATTAAACTTGCCGACAGGTTGCATAACATGCGAACTCTTGGCGTGTTGAGAAAGGATAAACAGGAGCGGATCGCGGAAGAGACCCTTGAGATTTATGCTCCCCTTGCACACAGAATGGGGATTTATCAGGTTAAAAGAGGACTTGAAGATCTTGCCTTCAAATTCGCCAACCCCGATGTATACTATGAGATCAAAAAAAAGGTCAGGCAAAAATTACCAGAGAGAGAAAAAACTGTCAACCAGGCTATAGAACTGCTGAATGAAAGACTAAAAGCAAACATGATCAATGCAAAGGTTAAAGGAAGGGCCAAGCATTTTTACAGCATATATGAAAAAATGAACAGGAAACACCTTTCTATTGAACAGCTATACGATCTTCTTGCAGTTCGTGTGGTAGTGGATTCTGTTTCTGAATGTTATTCCGTTTTAGGTATTGTGCATGCCATGTGGAATCCAATTCCGGGGCAGTTTGATGACTACATTGCCAATCCAAAGAACAATCTTTACCAGTCTCTTCATACAACTGTTGTAGGTCCTACAGGGGAACCCCTTGAGGTTCAGATCCGCTCGTGGGAAATGCATTGGCTTGCAGAATATGGAATTGCCGCTCACTGGAGATATAAGGGTGGAGATCATAAACCCGACCAGCTTGATGAAAAATTAACATGGATAAGACAGGCGCTGGAAGGAGAACAGGAAGATAACAAGCCTTCTGATTTTCTTGACAGGGTAAAACAGGAAGTCCTTACTAATGAGGTTTTCGTTTTTACTCCAAAAGGTGAAGTATTTAACCTGCCTTCAGATTCAACCCCCATCGATTTTGCCTATGCAGTACACACAGAGGTTGGCAACAAGTGCGTAGGAGCAATGGTAAATAACCGTATCGTATCAATGGATTACAGGTTGCAGAATGGTGACATTGTGAAGATCATTACATCTACTCAGGGTGTTCCTTCTCTTGACTGGCTGAAGTTGGCCAAAAGCAGCAAAGCAAGAAGCAAAATAAAGTCCTATTTCAGACAGAAGACAAAAGAGGAACGAGAGGAAAAGGTGCAAAGAGGAAGGGATTTGCTTGTAAGAGAGATCAAAAAAAGAAACCTCGATCTCGATACTGGTTCGGAGAAATTTGTCCAGGTCATGAATAAGGTGGCAAAGGACATGGGTTACGCAGGATCGGAGGATCTGTTACTCAGTATTGGTCTTGGAAATTTATCTTCATCAACAATAGTTCAGAAAATGATAGCGTCAGTGCCCCAGTTGTCTTCGGCCAAGCCGGACATAGAAGTTCCTGAAGAAGCAAAAAATAGATCTGAAGGGAAACACGAATCAGATATAATTGTGGAGGGAGCAGAGGGAGTATTGGTCAATCTGGCAAACTGCTGTCTTCCTGTGCCGGGAGACAAGATAGTTGGCTATACCACAAGGACCAGGGGGATCTCTGTTCACAGGGCTGATTGTCCCAATGTCAAAAACTCTTCCAATGATAGAAAGATAGAAGTTTCGTGGGGAAATAAAACCCACAGCAAATATCAGGCCAGGCTCAAACTTGAAGGGGTAGACCGTGCCGGGATGTTCTCTGATGTCGCACAGACTCTTATGGCAGCAGAATGCAACATAGTGGCTATTAAGGCCAATGTTGTAGGGTCAAGTCAGGTCAGGATGAAGATAGAGATCGGAGTCAGAGATCTTGAACATCTTTATCAGGTAATTGCAAAACTTAATACAATAAAGAACGTAATATCCGTTTTCAGGGGGTAACGTAATGCGAGCAGTTGTACAGCGTGTAAATAATGCCAGTGTTAAAACCGGTGGAGAACTGGCAGGAGCAATAAAGAAGGGCCTGTGTGTTTTTCTTGGTGTCAATCACTATGATACGGAAAAAGAAGCTGTCTGGCTGGCTGATAAACTGTCAGTACTTAGAATATTTGAAGATGAAGACGGCAAAATGAATCTATCATTGCAGGATATCAAGGGTTCTGTTCTTGTTGTGTCACAATTTACTCTTTACGGTAACTGCAACAAAGGAAGACGACCTTCCTTTGTTGCAGCTGCAGAGCCGGGAAAGGCCGAGTATCTCTATGATTTTTTTGTAAATTATCTTAGAGAAAAGGATATTGAAGTAAACACAGGTGTTTTTCAGGCATATATGCAGGTAGATCTGCAAAATGACGGACCTGTAACTTTTGTAATAGATAAGACAACGGAGGTAAACAAATAATGGAACTTAAACGATTTCCCCTTGGTCCACTTCTTACCAATGCATATCTTTTGTGGGATAGCAAAGGTAATGCAATGTTTACCGATCCCGGCGGAAGTACCGCTGAAGTTGGAGAATTTATGGATTTCCACGGACTTGAACTGAAGGCTGTTCTTGTGACTCATGGACACTCAGATCACATAATTGGTATAGAAGAATTGGTTAAAAACAGAAGCGAAAATGATGTTAAGGTATATATTCACGAAAAGGACAGAAAAATGCTTACTGACCCGTCCAAAAATCTTTCGAGTTTTATGAACATGTCCTTCAGTTCGGATATTAATGTGCAGGAAATTTCAGATCAGGAAGAGATATCTGCAGGTAACTTTCATATAAGAGTTATCCATACTCCTGGACATAGTCCCGGAAGTGTTTGCTTTGTAGTGACAGAATCAGGAGAATCCCTGCTTTTGTCCGGAGATACTCTTTTTGCGAGTAGTATCGGAAGGACTGACCTTCCTGGCGGTGATTATGACCAGATCAACGCGTCTCTTGTTAAACTTGCAAGTTTACCGGATGACCTCAGGGTCTACCCTGGTCACGGTCCTGCAACAACAATAGGAAATGAAAGGATCAACAATCCCTTTTGGCCTCAGGGAGAAAACAATTGAAAGTAAGGGAACTTCCTGAACCAGATAAGCCCAGGGAAAAACTGTTCAGGCTTGGACCTTCTGCATTGACTCTTCCTGAATTGATAGCCGTAATACTGGGTACTGGAGTGCAAAAAACAGATGTTCTGGAGCTCTCAAGTGCAGTTGCAAAGGAATATGGATGGGATCTGGAGCGCCTTTGCGTTTCTTCGGCGAAAGAATTCTGTACCATCCAGGGTATAGGAAAAGCCAAAGCTGCTTCATTAAGCGCCTCCCTGGAACTGGGAAGGAGAATGGCTTATAACGAGACTGCAGAAGGCAAAAGCGTCAATTCCCTGGAGCAAAGTCTTGCAGGCTGGAGTAAGGCTTTAAAGTACGAGAGAAGGGAATTTTTCGTAGCTATATTTATGGACAGGAACAGGCAGGTAATAGATGAGGACAGGATCTCATATGGCGGTCCAGATGGGGCCTATATTGACAGTACCCACCTGCTGAAACGCTCTGTCAGGTTGGGAGCCAGTGTCGTCGCTGTTCTCCATAATCATCCTGACGGTTCTCTGGAAGCCAGCCGGGACGATATGAAGGTAACAGATTTTCTATGTAGACAATTCAGGATCCTGGACATACAATTTTTGGGTCATTTTATTACTGCAAATGGGGATTTGAAAGAGGTCACAAAAAAGGACTCTTTTTAGAAAAAACACACCGGAAAGTGAGTGAAGCCAGATGTTCAGGTTTTTTTCAGGGATCTTTGGTTCTGATGTTGGAATAGATCTTGGTACATGTAATACGGTCATTTACGTCAGTGGTAAGGGTATAGTATTTAACGAACCTTCTGTAATAGCCGTAAAGAAAAAACAGAACAGCGGAAACCTGGATATCATCGCTGTTGGTAGGGAAGCAAGTCTCATGAGAGGTAAAACACCCCAGGGCGTAAGTACACTTCAACCTTTGCAGGATGGGGTTATAGCAAACTATGAAATGACAGAGGCACTGATAAGGCATTTTCTTCTCAAGGTAAGCGAAAACAAGGCTCTGTCTCATTCCAGGGTTGTCATCTCAGTTCCGGCAGAAATAACGGAAGTCGAGAGGCGTTCAGTAGTAGATGCCACACTCGGTGCAGGAGCAAGTGAAGCATATGTAGTTGAAGAACCTATAGCTTCTGCCCTGGGAGTGGGACTCCCAATACAACAGCCAAGAGGCAGTATGATACTGGATATGGGTGGAGGTACCAGCGAGGTAGCTGTTATATCCATGGGTGGTGTTGTGGTAAGTAACAGCATTCGTTCTGCCGGAAACAGCATGGATGATGCCATTCTTACCATGTTAAGGCAGAATCACGGGTTGCTCGTTGGTGAAACTACTGCTGAACAATTAAAGATAGAATTGGGTTCAGCCTTGCCTCTCGAGGATGAACTTGAAATCTACGTAAAGGGAAGAGACCTTGCAAACGGTCTTCCCAAAGCTGACAAGGTATCTTCTGTTGAGGTCAGAGAAGCTATCAATCCAATAATTCTCAAGATCGAGGACATGGTCAAGGTTGCTCTTGAAAGGACTCCTCCTGAATTGTCGAGGGATATTGTTGACCAGGGAGTAATTCTCACGGGAGGAGCCTGTCAGCTCTATGGTCTCAGTGATAGAATGGCAAGAAATCTTAATTCACCTGTTATAGTGGCAGAAGAACCACTCCTTTCTGTTGCCAGAGGAGTTGGAATGATACTGGATAACCTGGATGAAATGAAAAAAGTTCTTATGTCGGTTAACAGATCTTCTCTGTAATTAACTGATCATGCTTGGACTGGAGTTATTTTAACGTGGCTGCCAGAAAAGAAAAAAAATGGATACATGGACTTTTTGCGATTTTTATTAGTCTTCTCTTGCTTGTATCTACCCATGGTTCGCGATTTGGAGGTTCTTTTTCGGAACTCGTAACAACTGTATTGAATATACCTGAATATCCAGCAAGAACATTAAGAAATAATTTCAGTGACATTGTGGTATGGTTCACTGCGAGGAAAGACCTCTATACACGTATTAAAATGCTGGAAGAGGAGAATATAAACCTCCGATCAGCATTGAGTATGTCCAACTCCACGTCAGTAATGAAAAAGATCGACAGCAACAAGACCACAGCAAGAGTTACATTTCGTCCTCCTTCTGCATGGTGGTCTGAATGTCGAATCAATAAAGGTGCATCGAACGGAATAGAAGCAGGTCAGCTGGCGCTTCAGAGTGGAATGCTTGTGGGTCGAGTGGCAGCGGTTGAAAAGGATTACTCCTGGATAGAGTTGATAACATCACCTTCACTTTTGATACCAGCCGTTGTAGAAGAAACAAGAGATGTTGCAGTTGTAAAAGGTGATGGTAACGGAGGTATTTGGCTTATTTACCTACCGGAAGACTTCAGGGTAAAAGAAGGAATGAGCATTAATACAGCAATGGTGAACGAAATGACCCCTCCAGGTATTCCTATAGGTAGAATTGCCGATATTGATTCCCGTTTAGTTGGTAATTCGAAAGCCCTTCTCCTTGATATGGGAGGAGACCTTTCCAGGCTTTACGAAATTTCAATACTTCCCTGCAAGGGAGATTAATAGAATGTTATATATTATTTTTTGGTTTTTGCAGGACTTTTTTCAGGTTTTTTTATCAGGTTTACTTCCGACAGCTGATTTTTTTCTCCTTTACCTTCTTTTCAGGGTTTTTGACGAAGAAGAAAGCAAAGTGTTGCTAATCTGGGCAGCATTTGCAGGAGGTCTTGTCTGGGATCTTCGATGGACAGGTTTTATAGGTTTTACTTCAGTCCTCTATGTTTTGTCTATTTTGTCTGCCGAATGGATCTGGAGTTTTATTCCCGAGACTGGCAAAACAGGCTTTCTTCTGGCCTTTATGATCTGGATTATTTCTGTATTCGGATACGTTGTACGTACCTTTGCCCATCTTTATCCTGGAGGTTCGGGTCTTGATGCTTTTGTCTTCCAGCAGCTCATTGCTATTCCGGCACTGGTGTTCTTTGGCATCTATTATTCGAGAAGAGTTGCCATAGATAATGCCTGACAGAAGAGAACATATAGATAAAAGACTCTTCAACCTTTTAACAGGACTATCTGTTATCTTTGTGATCCTTGGCATTTCGCTGTGGTTTTTTCAGGTCTCAAGAACCGATACCTATGCAACGCTGGCCTATAACAACAGGTTGAGAATGCTTCGTCTGCCAGCAGACAGAGGGGATATATACGACAGAAACGGAGCTCCCCTGGCAAAGGATATTAATACTTTCAGTATAATGGGTTATCCTCTTGATATTCGCAAGAATGATCTGGTTCCAGTTATAGTTAGGGTATTTAATGATCATGGGTTGCCTTTGACCCGAGATCAGATAGAAAGTTCTATAAAAGGTCAGTATCTTGTCCCTTACAGAGCAGTAACTATTGTAAAAGATCTTACTCTCAGTCAGATGACTGATATTATAAGTGATCCCCGTTTTCCTTCTCTTCTTTTTCCTATGAAGGTAAGCAGGAGGACCTATCCGGCTGGTTCTCTTGTCTCCCATTTATTGGGATATGTTGCCGAGATCGATAGGGAGGAACTTGCGGACATAGAAGGTGATTACAGGGGCGGTGACATGATAGGTAAGGCTGGTGCAGAAAAGATTTTTGAGAAGACTCTGAAAGGTAAACCGGGTAAACAGGCCATAGAGGTAGATGCCAGGGGTAGAAAAGTAAGGACACTGGATTTTACTCCCTCTCGTTCTGGAAAAGACATAAAACTCTCCGTTGATCTGGGTTCACAGTTGCTTGTAGCGAACAGATTCGGACATTTCAAGGGAGCTGCTGTGGCTATTGATGTTTTTTCTGGAGAGATCCTGACCCTCTTTTCTTCACCAGGGTATGATAACAATCCCCTTACAAGGGGAATATCTACAGAAGAATGGAGATTGCTTTCTCTTGACAAGGAAAGGCCACTGATGAACAGATGTATAAGTGGCCTTTATCCTCCTGCTTCTACCTTCAAGCCAGTTATAGCATTAGCTGGACTGGAAAAAGGTACAATCAATTCACGTACTACTTTCTATTGTAACGGAGCCATGAGGCTTGGAGACAGGACTTTCCGATGCTGGAAAAGAAGCGGTCACGGAAGGGTGGATCTTGCTAAGGCTATAAAAGATTCTTGTGATGTCTATTTTTATAACGTAGGACTAAAAACTGGAATAGATGATCTTGCAGAAATGGCGACTACATTTGGTGTCGGTAAAATGACGGGAATCCCATTACCTTCTGAAAGATCCGGAAATATCATAGATAAGCAATGGAAAAGAAAAAATATTGGAGAGAGATGGTATTCCGGTGATACTGTGAACTATTCTATAGGGCAGGGATATTTGCTCATGACTCCTTTACAGATCGCCAGGATGTATGCATCTTTTGCAAATGGAGGTAAAATGATTGTTCCAAGGCTTACCTTAGCTGAAAAGAATGAAAGTACTGAAGGCAAGACGATTGATATATCAAAAGCTCATTTGGATCTGGTCAGGGAAGCCTTGAGACAGGTGGTTGAAGATGGAACAGCAGAACAGGCAGGACAGTATGGTGTTTCTGTTGCGGGAAAGACAGGAACCTGTCAGAATCCCCATGGACCTGATCATGCCCTGTTCGCCGGGTATGCACCTGCAGATGACCCAAGGTATGCTGTGGCTATAGTGCTTGAAGCCGGAGAACACGGCGGATCCGTAGCTTCTCCAATTGCAGGGGAATTGTTAGCATATCTTGTAAAGCACAACGGGGAATAAATAAAGGATTTAGGAGGCAAAGATATTGAGCAATAACTATGAACGAAGGGGAATTTCTCTTAAAGGCAGCGGCTCATACCTCAAACTTGTTATTTCCGAAACTCTTTCTGCAGAAAAGGTCTGGCATGAACTGGAAAGGATAGTTGAGGAAGCAGGAGGCCTGCTTGCAAATGTCGGATTAATCGTGGACTTTGGAGAAAGGTCAGTGGATTATAACTTCCTTTCAGGTTTTATAGGAGATTTTGTAATAAAATACAATCTGAAGATAAATAGCTGGATAAGCAAGAATGAAGATACTCTTAACCTTTTAGGGAAACTTGCCCTAAAATCTTCTCAGGCAGCTGGTCCTTCTGTAAGAATGAATAAAACCGAGAGGAAAACCCTGGTCCTTAAAAATTCCCTCAGATCAGGACAGAGGGTCGAACATCATGGTGATGTTATCGTGATTGGTCACGTAAACGATGGAGCAGAGATCCTGGCAACTGGCAATATATCTGTCTGTGGGAAATTGAAAGGACTGGTGCATGCCGGTTATGATACTGGTGAGGATAATGTCATAACCTGTTACAGTTTCGAGGCCAAGCAGGTCAGGCTTGGAAGGAAACTTAGCACTCTCCAGAACACAAAGAGTGAACTTTGGAATAAACCTGTTATTATTTCTCTTGAAAAGGATTCACTTCTGATGAGAGAAATAGAAATTTAGGAGATATGGAAATGGAGGGGTTGTTTTGGAACCTAAAGTAATAGTTGTTACCTCCGGCAAGGGTGGAGTGGGAAAAACAACAACTAGTGCCAATATTTCGGTCAGTCTTGCAAAGTCTGGCTACAAGGTCGTAGCTGTCGATGCGGATATAGGACTGAGAAATCTGGATCTCGTAATGGGATTGGAAAACAGGGTTGTATACAATTTTATAGATGTCATAGAAGGAAACTGTAGACTAAACCAGGCATTGGTAAGAGATAAAAGAGTTGATAGTCTTTTTCTTCTTCCGGCAGCGCAGACACGTACCAAGGATGCTGTCAATCCGGAACAGATGGTGGATTTATGCAAAAACTTGAAAAAAGAATTTGATTTTGTAATTATGGATTCTCCGGCAGGTATTGAGGGTGGGTTTCAGAATGCTGCGGCTGGAGCTGATGAGGGCCTTGTTGTAACGACTCCAGAGATCTCGGCGGTAAGGGATGCTGACAGAATAATAGGTATGCTTGAGTCCCTGGAGATCCGTCCGAACAGGCTTGTTATCAACAGAGTGAGACCTCATATGGTTAGAGGAGGAGACATGTTGGAAGTTGAAGATGTTCTCGATGTTCTTGCCGTAAAACTGATTGGTGTTGTCCCTGAAGATTCCTCAGTTATCAGTTCAACCAATAGTGGAGAGCCCCTTACGTTCGGAAATTCTTCCCCTGCTACACAGGCCTTTGAGAATATTGCTCACAGATTGACTGGAGCGGAAGTTCCGTTCCTGGACCTGGAAAAAATGAACGATAACCGCTTTGTATCAGGTCTTAAAAAAATTTTCAGGTTTTCGAAGTAGAAAAGAGGTTTGAAAATGGGTATAGGTATTTTAAAGAAACTTTTCTCCAGGAATTCGTCCAGGGATACAGCCAAAAAAAGACTCCAACTTGTTCTTGTCCACGACAGGGCGGATATTTCCCCAGCCCTTCTGGAGGAATTAAGAGGAGAACTTATCGATGTAATAAGCAAATATATGGAGATCGACAGTAACAATATCGAAATGGAATTGGATCGTGAGGATGGGTCAGTTGCCCTTGTAGCGAACATTCCTGTTCTAAGTATCAAAAGAAGCAAAAAACAGGACAGGAGGTCCAAAGCCAAAAAACAATCGAAGTAGGAAGCTGGATGGTGGTTTATGTATTCCAAATTACACAAGCGCTTGCTATATGTTGACAAACTCTTCTGCCTGTTCTCCCTTTTACTGGTGATAATAGGGATTTTTACTATCTACAGTGCTGCTGGCGGGGCGGGAGGAAGGGGAGGTTATTTTGCGTCTCGACAGTTTATCTGGGCTGTTATTTCCATGTTCTTTTTCAGCGTTCTTTTATCAGCAGATTACAGATGGTTATTTGAGTGGAGTTATAGAATATATGCTTTGAGTCTTATTATTTTATTAATTGTACTCTTTGCCGGTTCTGTGACGAAAGGTTCCCAAAGCTGGCTCAGTCTTGGGCCTTTTCATATACAGCCCTCTGAATTCGGAAAGGTAGCTTTTGCTCTTGTGCTTTCAAGGAGTCTTGCAAGAAACAAACCTGACAGTTTCATAAATCTTGCAAAGATACTCGCTCTTTCTTTCCCTGCCATATTGCTTGTTCTGTTGCAACCCGATCTGGGAAGTGCGGCAGTCTACCTTTTTATGCTTTTCGCCGGGATTCTCCTTGCAGGAGGTTTTACCAGGTATATAGGTGCTCTTTTTGG
>CAZFJG010000018.1:0-20091 GCA_964519285.1 uncultured Synergistales bacterium
AAACAAATACATCTCTATATAATGGCTTTTTTCAACAATTAAGTTATGCCTGGTTATCTAACAGAGTTTTGCATCCACAAAGGCTTTTTATATATACTTTAAATACTTATTCACTTCACTGAAGAAGTTATCTATGTCTTCTTCCACTTTTAGACTGATTTTGTCCTCTGAAAGGTATGAATAAGAGATTTCCCCTCTGTTAACAACAACTATTTCTCCCCTGCACATGGATGGAAGAAGTGCAGCAGGAGTAACAACAAGAGAAGAGCCTGCAATGATCAGAAGATCGGCATCGGATACTATTTTCTGGCATTCATATAGGTATTTCACATTTTCACCAAAAAAAACTATATCAGGTTTAATAACTCCTCCACATTTTTCACATTTGGGAACATCTTCTTTCATGGTTTTTTCAAAGGAACTGTAGTAATCGTATTCCCTGTGGCAGGAAATACAGTGACTTTTCCATGTGCTGCCATGTATTTCGTAAACTTTTTCTGAGCCAGCCTTCTGGTGAAGGGCATCTATGTTCTGGGTTACTATTCCGAGCATTTTACCTTTCTTCTCGAGTTCAGCAAAAAAATAGTGTGCAAAGGTTGGATCTACTTTTCCGAGTTCCTGTAGAAAATTTCTGTGAAAGGAATAGAAGAACCCTGGTTGTTCTATAAAATGATCAATATCAAAGATAAGTTCAGGATTCGTTTGCATTTCTCTTCTATATATTCCGTTAGGTCCACGAAAATCAGGAATACCAGCATTTGTCGACATTCCGGCACCGCTTAGGAGAACACATTTTCCCGTTCTTCCTATTATGTCTGCACATCTTCTGGCATTTAGTTCTATTTCGTTTTTCATAAATAACACCTCCATACTTATTATTTCATTTTAGAGCTTATAAATAAATATTAAAAGACCAAAAGTTAATTATTATTTTATGCAACCGGTTGAACGTAATGTTAAAATCATTCCAGAATCTTTTTCGGAGGTGTTGTTGAATGTCAAAAAACTTAATTTACTCGGTAAATGATACTCCCCCACTGCCAGTTCTTATATTAGCCGGATTTCAGCATGTTCTTACCCTTTTTGGTGCAACTACCCTTGTTCCTCTTATTTTTGGTCCGGCAATGGGAATGTCAACGGCACAGATCGGTCTATTTGTCAGTAGCGTTTATCTGGCAATGGGACTTGCTACCTTGCTTCAGACAAGCAGATTTGGTTCAGGTCTTCCTATTGTTCAAGGATCTTCCTTCAGTTTTATACCTTCAATAATGACTATAATAGGGATTTACGGCAGCATGGGAACTAATATATGTATGCAGTATATTGGAGGTGCTCTTATATCAGGAGGGATTGTCTTTTCTCTTGTTGGTTATACAAAACTTGTCGGAAAGGTAAAAAAATACATTGGACCTGTGACTATTGGCCCGACAATTATGGCTATCGGTTTCAGTCTTGCCACGACGGCAATAGGAGGTAATGCGGCTAATTATTGGCCTGTTTCACTTGCTGTTGTTGTCTTTATTTTTTTATTCAGCCTTCGCATGGATAACAGATTCATGAACATCTTTTCAATTTTGCTGTCTGTTGTTATTGTTTACTTTGTATGCCTGTTCTTGAGTCTTGGTGGGATATTTGATCCATCTCATCCTGCCTTTATAGATATAGAGAGTATAAAAAATGCCCCCTGGTTCAAATTTACAGGAATATCTCCATGGGGATTACCTAAATTCAGCATGGCAGCCTTCGGTGCTATCCTTGCTGGATTCTTTGCTGTGTTTATTGAATCCATAGGAGACTATTTTAACGTCAGCAATGCTGCAGGGCTTTCAGATCCCTCCGAAGAAACAATAAACAGGGGAATTGGAGCTGAAGGACTGGGGTGTGTAATTGGAGGAATGGCAGGAGCAGTGGGCTGTACTTCCTATACGGAGAACATCGGACTCATCGGTCTTACTGGAGTTGCCTCCCGAAATGTGGTAAGAGTTGGAGCGGTTCTCCTGGTATTCATGAGCTTGATCGGCAAACTTGGTGCACTTATAGCTACCATACCTACACCAGTTATCGGAGGCTGCTATATTGCGCTTTTCGGTATTATAGGTGCCCTTGGAATCCAGGCCTTAATGAGAGCTGATATGGGTTCCCAGAGAAATGTAATGATCGTAGGATTTGCATTCCTTATGGCTCTTGGTCTTCCTGAATGGGTTGCTTCGAAACAGGATATGTTTTTTTCCTGGGGCCTGGCCGGACAGATCGTATGGGCTATAGGTAATACTTCAATGGCTGTTGCTGGTATCTCAGCCTGTATATTGGATAATATCTTACCGGGAACATTGGAGGAAAGAGGATTAACAGAGAGAAGATCAGCATAGATAGTAATAAAGAAACTAAGATACTGTTATGAATAGACTTGACTATTTACCCAGATGGGGTATACTTTTCTCAATATGAATTATTTATTACGTTTAAAAAAAGCGCAATAAAACAACAGGAGAAAGTATGTTTGCAAAGGAGTGTTAAAGTTGACAGAGCGTCTTCAAGTATTCAAATGTGATTTGTGTGGAAATGTAGTAGAAGTTCTTCATTCTGGACAGGGTGAACTTGTCTGTTGCGGACAACCCATGGAAATGTTGGAGGAACAGACAGCAGATTCATCCACTGAAAAACATGTTCCTGTTATTGAGGGGGGTAAGGTTAAAGTTGGGAGTGTGCCTCACCCAATGAAAGAAGAGCACTATATTGAATGGATCGAGATAATATCTGGAGACAAAATATGCAGGACCTTTCTGAAGCCAGGAGATGATCCTTCAGCTTTGTTTGGATCTTTTGAGCCAGAATACGCCAGAGAATATTGTAACGTTCATTCTCTCTGGAAAGGAGAAAAATAAATGATCAAGGAAAATATTCAGGAAGCAATTAACAAGCAGATAAATGCTGAACTTTTTTCTGCTTATCTTTATCAGTCCATGGGAGCCTACCTGGATTCAGAAAATTTAGGTGGAATGGCAGCCTGGATGAACATGCAGGCAAAAGAAGAGTTAGAGCATGCAATGAAATTCTATAATTACCTTCTTGAAAGAGGAGGACGGGTAAAACTTTACGCCATCGATGAACCTCAGTTTGAGTGGAATTCTCCTCTTGAGGTTTTTGAAGCTTCATATGAGCATGAGCAGTATGTGACAGGAAGGATCAACGATCTTGTAGAGCTTGCAGCTGAAGAAAAGGACCACGCAACTGGAGTTATGCTTCAGTGGTTTGTTTCAGAGCAGGTCGAGGAAGAAGCTACAGTCGATGAAATAGTTGAGAAAATGAAAATGATCAGTGAATCCAGGAATGGTCTTTACATGTTGGACAGGGAACTTGGTAAAAGGGATAGTGAATAGTTCCGCATCTTAAAGGTTGTACATTCAACGGATTCTGATTTTCCAGTTTTACGAGTTTTCCAGAGGCAGGGCTTAATCGTTCTGCCTCTTTGTGCTATAAAAGGTTCAAAGATCTTTTGATTTAAAAATACAAAAGCTAAAGGTGATTTTAATGTCGAACAAGCAGATTGATAAACATGCATTTTATCTTATCTCTTCGGGAGTCTATATTGTCAGTACCTCCTGCGAAGGATATCTAAATGGCCAGGTTGTAAACACGGTAATGCAGGTTTCCGGAGATCCTGAAATTTGTGTGGTCACTGCCCTTCATAAGGATAATTACACTACTGAACTTGTAATGAAAAGTAGGATGTTTTCTGTTGCCGTTCTGGAGGAAGAAGTACCCATGCCTTTCATAGGTAACTTCGGTTTTCGCTGCGGAAGGGAACATGACAAGTTTTCGAACTGCAATTACGAGATGTACGATGGCTCTCTACCTATCATTAAAGATCATACACTTGCTGCTTTTTGTGCTGATGTAATAGCGGTACAGGAAGTGAAGACCCATTATCTTTTTACTGGTCATATAAAGCATGCCGAAGTCTTGAAACAGGGGAATCCCCTTACTTACAAGGCTTACCATGAGCTGAAAAAGGGCAAGTCGCCCAGGAATGCTCCATCTTCTGTATTCAATGATCAGCAGGGGTTAAATGACATTCCGGGATGATAGGCTTTTATGTTTGAAGCCATCCTTAGAAAAAGTATACAGGGATTACAACAGAAGAAAATATGTTCACCCGGATCCTTTAGAATTCCTTTATTCCTATGAAAAAACAGGGGATAGAGAAATTGCCGGTTTCTTAGCTTCTGCTCTTGCATATGGAAGGGTAGCACAGATCCTGAAAAGTGTATCAAAGGCCCTATCACCACTCGGGAAATCTCCGGGAGATTTCCTGCCCGAGGTAACAGAGGCCTTTCTCGATGAATCTTACAGGGACTTCAAGCACCGTTTTACAACTGCCGAGGAGCTTAAGGGACTTGTAAGGGGCCTGAGGGAAACAATAATTTTTTACGGCTCTCTTGAAGAGGCTTTGTCAGACCATATCCACAAAACTGGGAACCTGCTGAGCGGGCTGGATAATTTTATCTCCACAATAGGAGAATGGGGAAGAACTCCTGTATCAAGTCTCCTTGTACGTCCCTCCGGCAAGAGTGCCTGTAAGAGATTGTTCTTATTCCTGAAATGGATGGTTAGATATGATGATGTTGATCCTGGAGGTTGGGCTTGTGTTTTGCCAAAGGATCTTTATATGCCTGTGGATACCCACATTTTAAATATTTCCCGGAAGCTTGCTATTACTAAAAGAAAAAACGCTGATCTTAAAACAGTGATGGAGATAACAAATGCTTTTGCAGTTATTGTTCCTGAAGATCCACTTAAGTATGACTTTGCTTTGACCCGATTTGGTATCAGAAGTGATATGACAGTTGACGATCTTGTGGATCAGTGTCTTATGAGCTAAGGATCAAAAGTTTCTGAAAAGCTGGTGAAGTGTGACAAATGAATACCCTTGACTCTTTGCTTTTGCAACTATTGATGGAAGAGCCAGAAGAGTGTTTTCGAATCCGTCATGAAGCAATATTACAGATCCCGGTTCAAGTGATGCTGTAACTCTTCTGACTATTTTCTCAGCAGAGATCCCACTGCAGTCCTCGCTGTTGATGTTCCAGAAAACAGGTATTAACCCAAGATGATCTGCTGCTTTAAGAACCTTATTATTGTAATTTCCACCTGGAGGACGGCAGAATTCTGGAAATGATCCCGTGATCTTCTCTATTATTTCGTTACATAACCGCCATTCGAAGAGAATTCTGGAATAGCTCAGTCTTTTCATATTCCAGTGATTATAGGAATGATTACATACGGTATGACCTTCTTCGTGTATCCTGCGTACTATCTCGGGATGCTTCATTGCCAGTTTTCCTACCAGGAAGAAGGAGGCTTTTACATTTAATTTTTTTAACTCATCAAGGATTCGGGGAGTATAACACAGGTGTGGCCCATCATCGAAGGTCAAAGCAATAGCCCTGTAAGTGGTATCCTGTTTTACCGCATACATGTCAGTATTACCCGGAGGAATTTCAGAATAACCCATAACCGGTCTTTCTAAAAGTAAAAGGGGAAAGAACAGCAGATAAATAATTAAAAGTTGGTATTTTTTAGTCCTCAAGAATATCTATTCCTTCTGATGCAATGATCCTTCCCTGTTCTACATCTACCTTGGTCAGGATCATCATACCGAAAATGAAAGTAAGTGAAAGAGCTGCTATTCCTATTCTGCTTGAGCCCGTTATCTGGGTTATCAACCCAAAAAGGGCGGGGCCGAAGATACCTGCGAATTTGCTTGAGATATCATAAAAACCAAAAAATTCCGCACTTTGGATTCCAGGGACCATGGATGCATAGAGACTTCGACTCATGGACTGAGCACCTCCCTGAACCATGCCTACAGCCAGAGCCAGAATCCAGAAATGCCAGGATCTGCTCAAAAAAACTGCACCTGCACTGATAAAAACATACCATACAAGAGAAATAAAAATAGCTCTTTTGGTTCCAACCTTTTGAGCCAGTTTACCAAACAATAGCGTGAAAGGTACACCTATGAACTGTGTTAACAACAACGCGCCAACCAGGCTAGTGACCTGAAATCCAAGCTGGGCTCCGTAGATCGCTGCCATTCTTATAATTGTTCCTATGCCATCGTTGTACAACCAGAATGCCAGGAGGAACTTGAAAAGTTCCCTGTATTGCCGAATATCCTGAAAAGTTTTATGCAAGCGTGAGAGACTGCCTTTAACTATATTTTTATTTTGTATTCTCTTTTCTCTGTAAATGGCAGGTTCCGGTATGTTTATCATCAGCGGTATTGTAAATAATCCCCACCAGATCGCAACAGTCAGAAAGGATAATTTAAAGCCTGTCAAATCAGGCAGTAACAATATCAATACAAGATTAAAAAATAGCAATGTCCCTCCTCCAAGGTAGCCAAGAGCAAAACCCTGAGCTGAGACCATGTCCATCTGTTCTTTCCCGGTAATATGAGGTAAAAAAGAATCGTAAAAAATAATTGCAGCAGAAAAGGCCACAGAAGATATTACGAGAAGGACTAGTGTTTCTCGCCAGTTTCCGGGGCCAAGAAAATACATTAATGCTGAGGCCCCTATTCCAATTATCGAAAAGATCAGGAGAAAATTTTTCTTAAATCCTTTTACGTCCGCCATGGTTCCCAGAAAAGGAGCCAGAAAAGCACTGACAAGGAGAGCCAGAGATGATGCGTATCCCCAGTATGCCGTAGCAATATTCGATGGAAGGTCAGCTGCGGTTACTTCCTTGAAATATACAGGAAGTAGTGTAGCAAGTATGGTTGTTGCAAAGGCGGAATTGCCGACATCATAGAGACACCATGAGAGGATCTTTTTATCTGATACCAGAATTTTTTCGTGCCAGGATTTTGCCATTATAATGCTCCTTTTCTGACTTCTTTTCTCAAGTCTAACTAGATTACCACAATTTTAAGTTACAATAATGCTGTTATGTTGTAAAAGTTGCTAAACGTAAGATGATAAAATTAAAAACAGTTTTTTTCACTACCTGGAAGTAACATCGAGACTTAAATAAGACGGGGAATAAAAAATGCCTGAAAAAAAACATGAAAGACCGGACTGGGATACCTATTTTATTAATATCGCAAAGGTTGTATCACAGAGATCTACCTGTCTGAGAAGGCAGTATGGCGCAGTAATTGTAAATGATCACGTAATTGTGAGCACTGGATATAATGGAGCCTGCAGGGGAGAGCCCAACTGTACCGATACAGGGATATGCAGGAGAGAAGAGCTAAAGATCCCCAAAGGTGAAAGATACGAACTTTGCGTGGCAGTCCATGCAGAACAAAATGCTATCATCAACGGTGATCCTGTTAAAATGAAAAATGGCACTATTTATGTAGCCGGTTTCAACATCGACGGTTCTATTGCTTCGGGAGAACCCTGCCTGCTCTGCAGGAGAATGATAAAGAACGCACGGATATCAAGAGTCGTTTTTATGGAAAAGGATGGTTCTCTGATAATGAGAGAAGTTTCTGAAATGAGAGAACCACAGCCAGGTCACCTGGTTCAGAAAGCTAAAGGATAATTAATACAGGAGGGAATAATTGCAATGAAAACAAGGGATGAAGCTCTTAAGTTACTGAAAGAGCACAACAAGGACGATAATCATATTAAACATGCATTTGCAGTTGAAGCAGCCATGAGATATTTTGCAGAGCAAAAAGAAGAGGACCCTGATCTCTGGGGTCTTGCAGGCCTGGTTCACGACATAGACTGGGAAGAAACCCAGGAAACTCCTGAAAAACACACCAGTGTTGGAGCAGAATGGCTTAAAGAGGAAGGATATCCCCAGGAAGTCGTACGTGCAGTCCAGGCACATGGATGGGGGATCTGTTCTGATGTTGAACCTGTAACAGAAATGGAAAAAACCCTTTATGCTGTTGATGAACTTACTGGTCTTATCATGGCAGCAGCTTTAGTGCGTCCGAGTCGCTCTCTAACGGACCTCAAGGTAAAGTCTGTAAAGAAGAAATGGAAGGACAAGGGGTTTGCAAGGGGAGTTGACAGAGAAGTAATAGACAGGGGAATTGAAAAACTTGGGACTTCAAGGGATGAACTTATCGATGGAGTTATTCAGGCCATGCGTCCAATAGAGAAAGAGCTCGGTCTGGGGCAGGAATAGATATTCCTTTTCCAGACATAAAAGTTTGGAGGTTTTTTTATGGCTGTCAGAGTCTTACTTGCTGACGATCATCCTCTGACGAGAGCAGGACTGAAATCCTATCTTGACTCAGAGAAAGAGATTGAACTTGTTGGTGAAGCCGAGGATGGACAAAGAGCTCTGGAAATGATCAGGGAACTTGAGCCGGATGTGGCGCTACTTGATATCAGGATGCCAAAAATGGACGGTGTCACTGTAGCTCGAATGATCAAGGAATCCGGCATAAATGTAAACTTAATTATGTTAACCTCTTATGATGCCCAGCAGTACGTTCTGGCTTCTCTTCGAAATGGAGCGAAAGGATTTATCCTCAAAACCGCTCCTCCGGAGGAACTTGCCAGGGCTATAATGGTTGTTTCGAAGGGAGGCCTTTTCCTCGATTCGGAAGTTGCAGGGGCTGTGGGAGAGGACGAACTGATGCCTGAAACCATATCGGCCAGGGAAAGGGAAGTGCTTCTTCTTGCGGCAAGGGGATTTTCCAGTAAGGAAGTTGCCTCAAAGCTTTTTATAAGTGAAAGAACGGTTCAGACCCACCTTGCTTCAATATATGACAAACTTGGAGCAAGAAACAAGACAGAGTCCCTGCTTTTGGCCCTTAAGTATGGTGTTGTTACACTGGAGGAGCTTCTGGAATGAAAAAACATTTACTCCTGGTCTTTTTCATAGCCACAGTTTTCCCGGTAGTTGCAGCTCTCTCCATTGCAGCTGCCGGATTGTTTCATCATGAGAAGGCTATGGAGCGTGTTGCCAGATCCTACGCTGAAGACCTGGTTGAAAATATTGCTTACAGGCTTGAAAGGGAATCCTTCCTTGGAAGAAGGTTTTCGCTGGGAATGTTCAGTAGCCGCCAGCTCGGTATCTTTTCATGGGGACCATCTATTCCTGGCTGGATAGCAGTTGTATCCTCCGACGGTACTATCCTTTTCTCTTCACCGGGGGCAGAGAGTCTGAAATACCTGTGGTCTCCTGATATGCCTGTAGGAAGAGCTGCTGAGGTATATGATCCTGAAGGCAAGAAATATACCATAGCAGTATACCCTTCTTCAGACGGTGATATCTTCGTTGTCGGAGCAGTGGCCTGGGAAAAACTTCTTGGACCAATGATCCGTTTCAATCATCTTTGGATCTTTCTTGTTATTATTGTATTTGTAGCGGCATTAAGTTCCTTTTTGCCACTTTGGTACTGGGTGGTTATTCCCCTTAAGAAAGTAGTGTCGGAAATCTCATCCCTTAAGTGGGGATCGGAGAGACCTGTAAGGGATGACATTAGAGCTGTAAACGAGATACGCAGTCTGAGACAAGTTTTATACGATCTCTCTAACACTTCTATAGAACGCAATGAACTGAGGAGTCGATATATTAACGATATTGTAAAAGTTCAGGAAGAAGAAAAGGCCAGGATCGCAAGAGAGATACACGACGGGCCCCTTCAGACCATTACGGCCCTGATCCAGCAGATCAGGCTTTTCAAAAGAAAGGTAGATTTGTCAGACAATCGCAGTTCAGAGCATCTGGATATAGCTGAAGAAGCTGCTCGCAATACGGTAAGGGAACTCAGGGGGCTTTGCGACGAGCTCTCTCCTCCGTGGATTGATCTCGGTATCGAACATGCACTGACTGAACTTGCGAACAGATTATCCCGTTATTTCAATATTAATGTAAATGTGGATGTAGAAGATGACCTTGTATTATCAAGGGAAAGCATAGTTACCCTTTTCAGGGTCTTCCAGGAAGGTGTCAACAATGCGTCCAGGCATGGTAAAGCTTCTAATGTGAACGGATCTGTCTTTAGTGACAATGGCGATATAAAAATGGAAATAGTAGATGACGGTGAGGGGTTTGAACCTGAAGCCGATCTTGAAAAACTCAGGCTCAAGGGACACAGGGGACTTGCAAACATGATGGAAAGACTTCATCTGCTTGGAGGGCAACTACACGTAGAGTCTTTTCCCGGAAGGGGAACGAGGCTGACCTGTTCTATCCCCTTTAACAAAAGATCACAGGATGAATAATAGCTCAGGAGGTGCAAACAGATGAAGTTAAAGGTTTATGGTGCTGCTGGAGAGGTAACTGGTTCAAATTATCTTATTGAGGCAAACGGAAAGAAAATTTTAGTAGATTGTGGAATGTACCAGGGGAAAAATGACGATAAGAAGAACAGGGAACCTTTTCAGTTCATACCATCTGAAATTGATGCTGTACTTCTGACCCATGCCCACATAGATCACTCCGGCAGGATTCCCTTTTTATGTAAGGAAGGTTTTAGCGGAAGAATTAAAACGACACTTCCTACAGCCGATCTTGTGGAGGTTCTATGGAGAGATTCAGCCCATCTTATGGCTGAGGAAGCCCGATGGAAATCTCGTAAGAATGAACGCAAGGGTCTTCCTTCTATTGAACCTTTATTTTCTGATGAAGATGTTGACAGCTCTATAGGGCTCCTTGACGCGACCAGCTATGATGATATTGTTGAAGTCTCACCGGGGATCAGAGCGAGGTTCAGAGATGCTGGGCATATTCTTGGAAGTTCCATTATCGAGCTCTTCCTTGAGGAAAACGGAAAGGAAATAAAGATCGTTTTCAGTGGGGACATCGGCCCTGCAAATCCTGTTATGGGAAGAAATCCTGCTTTTATAGAAGATGCTGACTTTGTCGTTATCGAATCGACTTACGGAGACAGAACTCATAAGTCTAACGAGGAAACACGGGAAGAGTTCCGGAACATAATGGGGGAGGCCTTGCGTAACAGGTCTAAGGTCCTTATACCTACATTTGTAGTTGACAGAGCTCAGAGGATATTTTACGAACTGATGCTGATGCAGAAAGATGGCCTTTTGAGGGATAACGTGCCTATATACTTCGATTCTCCCATGGGTGTTAAGGCAACAAAGATATATGACGAATATCCCGGTCTTTTTTCATCCGAAGTTCAGGAACATATCAGGAATGGAAACAATCCTTTCAGTCCGAGACAGCTTAACTTTGTTGAATCCGTGGATGAATCGAGAGCTATCAATGAAGTGAAACATGCGATAGTACTTGCAGGGAGCGGAATGCTAAACGGAGGAAGAATAGTACATCACCTCAAACACAGCATTTGGGACAGGAACAACCATGTTATCATTGTAGGATATCAGGCCCACGGAACTTTAGGCAGACGTATAGTTGAAGGTGCAAAAACAGCAAGAATTGCAGGAGAAGAAGTCAATGTCAGGGCCCAGATCCATACTGTTAACGGCTTTTCAGCACATGCTGACAGGGACGATCTTTTGACATGGGCAGCAAATTTTTCTACAAACCCCTTCTTTTTTGTAACCCATGGAGAGGAAAGATCATCTACTGCCCTTGTTAATGCCATGAAAGAGAAAGGTCTGGGAGCTGTGGCACCTGCCCCCAGCCAGGAATTTGACCTTCTGGAACTGAGACAGGAAGAGGTTCCAGAGAGAAAAGTTATTCCTGTTCAGCCCGCAAGAGCAGAATCAGAACTAAATGAAATTCTCTCAGATATTTCATTCATTGCGGAAAATTTAAGATTAAAACTGAACGGAACCGAAGATATGGACGAATTGAGATCTCTCTTGATCTCAGGGAAAACGCTTCTTGAAACAGCAGAAGACAGAATAGTTACCAGGAAATAATAAATAAAACTGGTTTTTTTACTGGTGGAAAAGGATTTTTTCTCCAAGGCTAAATTTATTACAGTTAAAGCCAGAGATCCTCTTTTGCAAGCAGGATCATATAACTGTTTTATACTTTTTTTCTATAACAGGTTTTAGGAGATGAGTAAAATGCGTAAGGGATTGTTATTCTGGTCCGGCATTACACTGAGTATACTTATAGCAGGTCTGCTTCTTTTTCTGATAGGACATGTTCCTGAGGAAAGAAATATAGCAAGGGCTATACCACACCCGACCTTCGATAGTCCCTTCATCTTTGTTTCTGCTGAAGGAGACAGTTTTAACATTGCAAAAGGGAATAAATCTGCAAATATTGTCGAAGATAAAAGAATAATCATAGAAAAGTTAAAGTCTATTTTGCCACTTGCTTCGAGATCAGAGAAAACTGCTGTATTGATGACCCTGGAAGGGACAAAAACAGAGGTTATGGCCTCTGTCAGGCTACCTTTCAAGGAACTCGGTGAACTGGCAGGGGGAACAATTCCTGAGAAGTGGAACAACATTGGCGATGTTTCTCTTTTATCGGACAAACAGGGCATGATGAAATTGACACCTTCCGTTTTCAATGAACCTCTGTTTTTAAAAAGGGACGGCGGTCTTTTACTAGTATCTACATCAGAGAATGGGCTTAAAAAGATGATCAGTACTGTAAAAGAGGAAATTCCCTCAATTGATACAGATTTCGGGAAGCTGGACAGGGACTATAAAAATCTTTTCTGGTTTGAAGACGCTGGGCTTCTAAGTCAGCTGTGTCTTTTGTACGGTATTCCGTCGAGATCTGGAGATGTTTCCTTTTATGCAGGATGGGATCAGGATGATAAAAGGGGCGAGCTGACATGGAAGATATTTGGCCTCGAAGATATACTGCCTGGAAATTATACGGAATCACTCAGGCCAATAAAGTGGGATCAAAGCGCTGTTATTCCGGAACCTGTCCTCTTGGCAGCGGGGATCAATCTTCCTGATATTAAGGGCCTTCTGACAGATAGGACTATAGATCTTGAAGGGGAATTGGCATCAAGCCTGAAGGAAGTTCTTGCCGGGCCCATTGTCTTAAATGTTTCAGGAAGGAGCAAGCTTCTTCTTTTCTCCCTGCCTGGTATGGGGATTCAGTTCCTTGAAAGAGGAGACTCAGGGAGGGATCTTGTCCGTAAGTTCTGGACGACAAAGTGGAGCACCTTTACACCTTCCCTCAAATCGGTAGAGGGTTTTGAAACAGGTGGAGCAATATCTGTACCTATGACCCTTTCCGGAGTAGCCAATGAAAACATAGCATATCTTGGTTTTCTGGAATCAGGGTTCCTTGTACCGCAAAGAATCAGCTATGCTTTTAAAGATCCTGGTATAGCTGAAAAAGCTCTTATTTGGTTTGTGCTCGACGGACCAGGAATGTCCCTGGCCCTTGAAAAAATCGCTCAGGCTGGTTCTCTTGCAGAAAAAATGGGAACTGATCTGGGGGAACGTTCTGATGAGCTTGTTAAAGTTGCAGATACCTTAAGAGATCTTGGCAAAATATCACTGGTAATGAAAAATATTAACGAGGGGTTTGTGGAATGGACGAAACCCTGAAGGTCCTGCTGACGATCACAAAATTGCTATAATTGTTTTCTGGGAGGTTTTTGAATATGACAAAAAACGTACTTGATGTTCTTCAAAAAAGAGGTTTCATAGAATGGTGCAGTAATCCTGAAGAATTAAGGGAACTATTTGAAAAAGAAACTGTAACGGCCTATGTAGGGTTTGATCCCACAGCAGACAGCCTTCATGTAGGACATCTGATACCTATAATGGGTTTGGCATGGCTTCAGAAGCTTGGACATAACCCTATCTGCATTGCAGGGGGCGGAACAGGATTGATAGGTGACCCTTCATTCAAGAGCAAGGAAAGGGTTATGCTGACACTTGAGCAAATGGAGAAAAATATTCAGGGAGTCAGGAAACAACTTGAGCATTTCATGTATTTCGAGGGAGTAGATAACAGAGCTATCATATTGAACAATTATGAATGGCTTAAATCCATGTCATTCCTTGAGTTCCTTAGGGATGTGGGTAAATATTTTACAGTAAATTACATGATAGCCAAGGAACATGTAAGATCAAGGCTTAATGATCCGGATAAAAGTATTTCCTATACGGAGTTTTCTTACAGCCTGCTTCAGGCTTATGATTTCAACCACCTTTATGAAAATCATAATTGTCGTCTTCAAATGGGCGGCAATGACCAGCAGGGTAATATTGTTTCAGGGATAGAGCTTGTCCGCAGGAAAAGTGGAGGTGACGTCTTTGGAGGTACTAACCCTCTTTTGCTGAACTCATCCGGTACCAAGTTCGGAAAGACCGAGGACGGAGCAGTCTGGCTTGACAGTAGAAGAACCTCAACCTACAGGTTTTATCAGTTCTGGATCAATTCAGAAGATGAAAAGCTTGAACAGCTCTTTAACCTCTTTACCTTCCTTGAAGATGATGAAATAGATGAAATAATAAAGGAGCATTTTGAAAACCCTGGAGAGAGAAAGGGGCAGAAACGCCTGGCTTATGAGGTTACATCGGTAGTTCACGGTGAAGGAGCTGCAAAGACGACTATAAGAGCAAGCAACATACTTTTTGGAGGAACCTTTGAACCTTCCGATCTTGATGATTCGACCATAGATTCTCTTTCCGGTGAAGTTCCCTTCTCAGAACTTGATATATCTCTTCCGTGTTCCGTAACGGATATCATGGTAGCTTCAGAATGTTGTAACAGCAAAGGAGAAGCGAGGAGACTTATAAAAGGCGGAGGATTGTATCTCAACGGAACAAGGATAACGGATGAGCAGTATGATGTAAAAAAGGAAAATCTTTTACACGAGGACCATCTCTTTTTCAGAGTAGGAAAGAAAAAGTTCTATATGATAAAGATCTGTCCCGCATAGTCGAAAACAGGTGTAATCATTATGAAAATATGCACTCACGGGGATTATTTCCATGTCTTTTAATTCATTTCTCCTGAATATGTTTTCATCTTTTGTCAGGCCTGGCAAAAGAGCTGAATTAGTTACAAAAGTAATCTATGGTCTTACTACTATGGTATCTCCCCGTAAAAAAGTTGCTTTGCAAAATCTTGATATTGTGTTTCCTGATAAAGATTCCAGATGGAAAAAGGAGATCGTAAAAAGATCCTATAGACACCTTGCGCTGTCTTTGACAGAGTATTTCTGTCTCGTAAAAAATCCTGATTCGGTAGAAAAATATGTCGTAAGCGTTACTGGAGAAAGTATACTGGAAGATCTTGTAAAACAAGGTAAAGGAGCAGTAATTCTTGCAGCTCATATTGGTAATTGGGAATTGCTCGCAGCATGGCTCGGGATCAGGGGATACCCACTCAGGGCTGTAGCAAGAGATCCAAATGATGAAGATGTAGCAAGATTACTGAATGATTTTCGAAAAAAAACAGGTGTTGAAACAATACCTAAGAACAGGGTAATGGCTGAGGCTGTACGGTCAGCAAGAGAGGGAGCCTTTATTGGTCTTGTTGCTGATCAGGATGGAGGAAGATCCGGCATTAGACTTTTTTTTCTGGGCAGGGAATGTTCTGTAGCAGCCGGACCCGCTTCAATATCTGTACTGGCTGGTATTCCTATAGTACCTGTTGTTTCATACAGGATAGAACCATTTCGGCACGAGGTTATTATTGGACCAGTGATTGGTCCTTCCTGTATTCCTGATAAAAAAGAGAAGATAAAGAAACTAACAGAGAGTTGCAGTATGGAAATGGAAAGGATGGTTTTGGTCCATCCGGAACAGTGGTTATGGTTTCACAGAAGGTGGAGAGAATAAAAGGTCTATTCTCCTCTTGAATGTATTGTGTTAACGTGATAGGCTTTTATCAGGGAGGTGAGGATATGATATTTGAACTTATGTCGGATGGCAGGATCTTGAGATTGCCGGATAATACCTATATTCCAGATATTCCATCATACCTCCTCCCGAAGGTAGTGCTTTATCTTCCTTACAGCAGGATGATAGTTGGTTCTTCTGTTGGAGAGACTATGGATTCCTGGTTTTACGGTAAGATAGCATCTGAGAAATGGAAGGAAATTTTTCTCTACGACGGTGAGAAACTGATGTTGAAAGAAATTGATATTCCGGATGTTGAGATAACTGCGAATTCTGTAAAGTATCTCAAGGGACAATTGCTGGAACAGTTGCGTCCTCCCGGAAGTCACATTTCTACTCTAATGGTTCTTAGATCTGTAAAAAAGGATCTTTTTATTTTCAACCAGGGCAATCAGTGGACTAACGAAAACTGGGTGATAGAAAAGATCTATTCTGATGATGTTCTGCGTATAGCTTATTGGGGTATAAGAAAGGCTCTGCTTCAGAACAGTACAGCCATGTTGGAAAGAATTAAATTGTGGTTCAGTTCAGGTTTAGATATTCAACATTTTGATCAATATCCCCTGATCTGGTTCTCTCTCACTGAACTTCCCTCGGAGAGGGATTTCAGGCAGATAGAACGTCTGGGATTTTCCCGGGATAATTTGATGCAGATGAATACCAACTTTTCCAATCCGGTAGTTTTGTCAAGTTCCTCAGGATATCTTGTGCTTCTTACCCAGTATTCAGGTGATGATTACAGCGAATTAAGGGTCTGGATGTATCTTTCTGAAGCCTTGTGGGAAGAGATGCGAAGAAAGAAAAAAATGTCAGTCAGAGAAATAGTAGGAGCATGTTGGGGTTACATTGATGCACTGGAAGCGGATCATGAAATGAGTAAATATGGAAGATTGCGTAAGTCTGTTGAAGTTCCATATGGAAATGGCAGCGTAGTGTAAAAAACATGCTGCCATTTCCCCTTTTCTAACACTTCTTCAGTTTACCTGCCATTTTTTTTCAACTATTCCAAGCATCAATCCTATGAAGCTTGTAAGACAGAGATATATCAGCCCCACAAGGATAAAAGTTTCAAAAGATGCATATGTAACGCTTCTGACCTGTTGTCCTACCATTGTAAGTTCAGTTATAGCAAGAGTTGAGAGAAGAGAGGATTCTTTTATCAGTGTTATAAATTCATTGCCGAAAGCTGGAAGCATATTTCTTATAGCCTGCGGTAAAATTATATGTCTCATGGTTTTGAGATAAGATAGACCAAGCACCTGGGAAGCTTCCCACTGTCCCTTGGGCACTGCCTCTATTCCTCCTCTGACTATTTCTCCTACGTAGCCGGAAGAGTTTATGGCCAGCCCAATAACACCAGCAGAAAATGCAGGAAGATTCAGCCCAAGAGATGGAAGTCCGAAATAGATCAAAAAGAGCTGAATCAAAAGGGGTGTCCCCCTGATTACATATACATATGCTCCGGAAATAGTCCTTAGAGGTCTGACTGGAAGGACCCTCATTGCTCCAATTAACACACCAAGAGCGGTACCTATAAGCACGGCAGCTACTGATGCCTTGACGGTTATTGTCATTCCCGCCCAGAACATGTGAAGATAGGGAATAAGCGTAGTAAAGTCAAGGGTCATAATAAATTACCTCCAGAAGGCTTTTCAGTTAATTGAGAACCGAAATGTGCAAGCATTCTCCTTAAAAAAGTCCGGGTCCTTTCGTGGGAAGGGTTTGTCAGGACATTATCTGGTGGTCCTTCTTCTATGATATTGCCTTCATCCATAAAGACTACCTTGTCAGAAACTTCCTTGGCAAAGAGCATTTCATGGGTAATTATCATCATTGTCATTCCCGTCTGAGCAAGATCAGCGATAACTTCAAGAACTTCTCCAACAAGTTCAGGGTCAAGTGCGCTTGTGGGTTCATCAAAGAGCATTATTCTCGGTTCCATAGCGAGAGCTCTTGCAATGGCAACTCTTTGCATCTGTCCTCCTGAAAGTTGTCCAGGTCTTACATCCATTTTGTCTGACAATCCGACCCTTTGGAGGAGTTTTATTCCAAGTTCTCCTGCCTGTCCTCTAGAAAGGCCTTTTACCTTCATAGGAGTAAGGGTTACGTTTTCCAGAACAGTAAGATGGGGGAAAAGATTAAACTGTTGAAAGATCATTCCTACCATGGACGATAGTTCTTTATTTGAATGCCTTCCATCATTTATCTTTTCGCCATACAGAAATATTTCACCTTCATCGATTTCTTCAAGTTTGCATATACATCTTGCGAGAGTGCTTTTGCCTGAACCGCTTGGCCCTATAACAGAGACCACTTCACCTTCTTTAACCGAAAGGTTAACTCCCTTCAATACAGTAAGATCGTCGAAATTCTTATGAAGATTAGCGATTTTGATCGCTTCATTCATAATGTCACCTCCTGTTTACCGAAGGGATTATATATCAACTTTTGATCAGTAGCAATCATAGGGAAACTTATATAGACTTGCCTGATATTCTTGCATGATAAAACAGGAAGGAATAGAATCCAAAAAAAGGGACCAGGCAAACCTGGTCCAAGGTTTCATAAACTATTTATAAATGCTCAGGAATCCAGCCTGGCTCTTAGAATGTCATCATTCAGGTCTTTTAGCTGGGAAAGTAGATCTTCCGAGGTTTCCAGATCAGTAAGAATGTTTTCTTCACGTGTCATGGTTTTCATTTTGTTACCTCCTCAAGTTGAATTTTGAGATTTTATCAAAAAGTTGGTCCGTACCAAACGCACTAAAATTATAACAAGAAAATGCACATTTATGTACAAACAAAAAGAAGTCTAAATAGAAAAAATTATCTGAAAATAAAACAAAAGGAGGACAATGTTGAATTATAAGATTGAAAAGCTTGCCGGAAATAGTTTCTACATTCCAGGTCGGGTTAACATCGGATTATATCTCGATGCTGACAGGGTTACGTTGTTTGATTCAGGAAGTGATGATTCTTCCGGTAGAGCATTGTACCGGTTGTTACAGGAACAGGACCTTAGCCTGGAGCGGGTTATTAATACCCACTCAAATGCAGATCATGTTGGTGGAAATTTCTACCTGCAGAAAAAAACTGGATGCCAAGTCTGGGCGACAGAAATAGAAGCCTGTATAACCTCCCATCCTATTATGGAACCCCTGCTTCTATGGTCAGCTTTCCCTTTCAGGGAACTTAACAACAAGTTTCTGAGGGCTTCCCCTTCAAGGGTGGACAGAGTTATTCCGGTTTCTGGGTCTGTTGATGACTTTCCCTTTGAATTTTATCCTTTGCCTGGGCACTTTATTAACATGGTTGGCATATTTACCCATGACGAGGTTTTTTACATTGCTGACGCCCTTTTTTCTGAGGAGATTATCGACAAATACAAGGTTATGGTAACTCTTGACGTAAGTGCAGAATATGAGACCCTTTCTTTTCTTGAGAACTTCGAAGCAGAATATTTTGTTCCCTGTCATGCGTCTCCGACAAAAAGTATAAAAAAGCTTGTAGAAATTAACAGAAAGGCCCTTCAGGAAACAGGAGAGACCATCTTAAATATCTGTTCTGAGCCAGTTTCCAGAGAAAGAATCCTTGAAGGACTTTGCATAAAATACAACATTCCTTTGAATGCAACACAATATGTTCTGTCTCTGGCTACCGTTTCCGCGCATCTTACCTACCTGGCGGACATGGGGCATGCAAGATTTCATTTTGAAGAAGGGAAGATGCTGTGGGAAAGGGCAGTCTGAACCAGACTGCCCTTCTGGCTATTTAATATGTCCATTCAAAATCCGGCAATCCGGCTTTTTTCATTCTGTTTTTCATGTCTTCTGTTATTGCATCAAGGGATTCTTTAGTTTTTCCTTCACATCTCGTTACCAACACAGGCTGGGTGTTCGATGCTCTTATCAGTCCCCATCCGTCAGGGTATTTTATCCTGACTCCGTCGATAGTTATAGCTTCGTGATCCCTGAGAGCGTCTTCCTTGATTTTTTCTATTACTTCGAACTTCCTGTCATCCGGGCAATCCACCCGGATCTCGGCAGTACTGTAATAAACAGGCATGTCCGAAAGCATCTCTGACAAGGTCCTGTTGGAATTGGAGAGTATCCTCATTAATCTCCCTGCTGCATAGAATGCATCGTCAAAGCCGTAAAATTCGTCAGCAAAGAACATATGGCCAGAAAGCTCGCCGGAAAAAAGTGCATTTAGCTCTTTCATCTTGGCTTTTATCAAAGAGTGCCCGGCCTTGTAATAATAAGGTTTGCCTCCAAGTCTCAGTATCTCATCTTCGAGGGCCTGGGAACATTTGACTTCAATTATAGCCACAGCTCCGGGATTTTCTGGAA
>CAZFJG010000019.1:0-20000 GCA_964519285.1 uncultured Synergistales bacterium
TCTGGGATGATCGTTCCATCTTTCAATATTAGCTGCTGAAAAGATCCTTTCAATAAGTGAACGCGTGATCAATGTTATCACTCCAGTTCAAGGTTTATTTCCTGACAGTTTTTAAAATAAATGGTTTTTCATGTTCTTTATTTGAAATTATATGTTTTACATGTAATAGGTCAAAAATCTGTTCTTCAGAATATATTTAAAAATTTTTCTTTGCTATAAAAAAGAGACTGATAGATAATTAATTAAATCAAAAAATATCCAGTAATTTGTTGATTTTACTTTAAGGAGGATCTCTTATGAAAAAGGACCGCATCAATAATAAAGGAGATTTGAAAAAAGAAAATGAACAGCCAAAGGTTCATTTTTTAAAAGAAATGCCAAGAAATCTTTTCACAGGTGTACTTGTTTTTATACCTCTGATCATTGTGGTCCTTATTATACGCCTTTCTGTTGATACGGTTCTTGCTATAGGTTCCAATCTTCTTGGTATTACCAAATCTGTGGAGTTGACCTTTGTCCTTGTCCTAATGATAACACTACTGATAATATATTCCGGCTACAAGTTCAGAAAACGGGAACAGTGGTTTTTGAATTACATTGAAGGACTGATAATATCTGTTCCTTTCATAGGTTCATGGTACAAGATAATAAAGGATCTGGTTTCATCCTTCAGTGGGGCCGGGGAGTCAGAGGGTAAATATTTAGGAGTTGTTAAGGTCCCTTTTGGAAAAGGATATGTAATTGGTTTTGTAACCAAACGACAGAAGATTGCAGATGAAATCATTCTTACAGTTTTTATGCCTACGTCACCAAATCCTACTTCAGGAATAGTGTTGTTTTTCCCGGAGGATGAAACACAGTATCTTTCCATATCTGCGGAAAAAGCCTTCGCGAGGATCATTTCACTCGGTGTAAGGGAATAGGAAGATCTCTTTTTGAAAAAAAGGATTATAAATTATTTTTTCAGGATCATTGTTACACTTCTGTAACATTTATGAAATCTTCACGTTACAAAGATACTGTAACATTCTTATTGTCCACAAGGGACAAATATTTTAAGGAGGTTTTTCAGACTATGAAAAAAGTTCTATCAGTTCTTTCATTATGTCTAATGTTGACGATTTTTGCGGGTACTGCATTTGCAGGAGATTTCGTGATCAAGGGTTCCACCACTGTACTTCCTATTGCTCAGGCTGCTGCCGAGAAATACATGGAAGCAAATCCTGACAGTAAAATTACAGTTTCCGGCGGAGGAAGCGGAAATGGGATCAAGGCAATAATCGACGGTTCAACTGACATCGCAGATGCCTCACGATTTATCAAGGACAAGGAAGTCAAAGCTGCTTACGAAAATGGTGTTTATCCTGTTCCCTTTGCAGTTGCAATGGATGCTCTTCTTCCTGTAGTGCATCCTTCCAACAAGGTTACTGATCTGACACCTGAACAGCTCAGAAAGATCTACACAGGTGAGATCAAAAACTGGAGTGAAGTTGGTGGAGATTCAATGGCAATTGCTGTGGTTGGAAGAGATACAAGTTCAGGTACCTATGAGACCTGGGAAAAGAAGATAATGGGTGATGACCGAGTTACAGAGAGAGCACTTGTAGTTGCATCCAACGGGGCCATGGTGCAGACGGTAGCGAAGAACAAGCTTGCTATTGGCTACATAGGAATTGGTTATCTCGACGACTCAGTCAAAGCTGTCATGGTAGATGGTGTAATGGGTTCCAACGAGACAGCCCTTAATGGAGAGTATTCGATTTCCCGCTATCTCTTCATGTTCACCAATGGATGGCCTGAAGGCGAGACCATGAAGTTCATAAACTTTGTCCTCAGCAATGCAGGTCAGGAGATAGTTGCAAATACAGGTTATGTACCTCTTCGTTAACAGATGACATTTTTAGCTTGATCCAGGTTCAGATATATAAGAATCTTTTTTCGATAATTTAATACAGCCTGTTGTCAATACACTGAAGAATATGAGATCTTCATTTGTTAAACCTTGACACAGGCTGTTATCTCTTTAAAGGACGTGAGAAAATGGAAAAGGACAAGATCCCTGCATTTATCATTCAGACAATATCCAGTATAGGGATCGTAGTCATGATGTTCATTCTTTTCTTTCTGCTCAAAGAGGGTCTGCCTGTTCTTTCAGAGACTACTCTTGGAGATCTGCTGCTTGGAAAATACTGGTATCCGACAGAGGAGCCGCCGACACTGGGCATGCTTTCCCTTATTGCTGGAACTTTAAGTGTAACCTTTCTGTCATCACTGCTTGCTCTTCCCTTCAGTCTTCTGATCGCCATCTTTATCGCTGAAGTTGCCCCTGGCTGGATGCGGGATATTATGAAACCTGTACTTGAGATACTCAGCTTCCTCCCCTCGATCATCCTGGGTTTCATCGGCATGATCCTTATTGCTCCATGGCTTCAGGAAAAGTTCATGCTGATCTCTGGTCTCAACCTTTTTAACGCTGCTCTACTTCTTGGTATAATGGTACTTCCTATAGTAAGCTCTCTGGCTGAAGAGAGCCTGTCCTCTGTTCCAAAGGAATTAAGAGATGCGGCATATGCATTGGGATCAACGAGGTGGGAAACTGTAAGCAAGGTTGTTATTCCTTATGCTCTTCCTGGAATTCTGAGTGGTACTCTTCTGGGTATAATGAGGGGACTGGGAGAGACTATGGTAGTTCTTATGGCGGCGGGAAGTGCAGCCATAATACCGGTTTCGATCTTTGATCCGGTAAGACCCCTTACTTCCACTATCGCAGCCGAGATGGGAGAGACTCCTGTTGGATCGATCCATTATCATGCCCTTTTCTTCGCTGGGCTGATACTTCTTGTTATGACTCTGGTTATTAACCTCTTGTCAATGTGGATAGAAAAGAAAGGGAGGCTGGAAAAGGCATGAGTTTTCGCAGGATACTTGATAATACTATGTCTATCCTTCTCTGGATTACTGCGTTAAGTCTGGTTTTGTTAGTGTTTGGACTGATCGCATATATTTTTTTCAGGGGATGGTCCGCCCTTTCCTGGGAATTTATTACGCAGCCGCCGAGAGACAGCATGACAAAGGGAGGTATCAGTACTCCTCTGGTTGGAACCTTTCAGCTTGTGGTGCTCTCCATGATTTTTGCCCTTCCTGTGGGTATAGCAACAGGGCTTTTTTTCGCGGAATACTCCTCTGGAGGGACTTTTACCCATCTTCTGAGACTTGCGGTCAGATGTCTTGCAGGAGTTCCATCAGTAGTTTTTGGCCTGTTTGGCCTTTCTCTTTTTGTAATTATGCTGGGACTGGGTTCCTCCTTAATATCTGCAAGCCTCACTCTTGCATGTCTCGTGCTGCCTTTGATAATTACCTCTGCAGAACAGGCCTTTCTTGCTGTTCCACAGGATTATCGGGATGGTTCATACGCTCTCGGTGCAACAAAGTGGCAGACTGTCTACAAAGTAGTTCTTCCGGCAGCGATGCCTACAGTAATAACCGGAGCCATACTTAGTATAGGAAGAGTGGCTGGAGAGACGGCTCCTATTATCTTTACAGGTGCTGCTTTCTTTACTCCGGAAATAGCCAAAAGCATTTTTGACGAAGTAATGGCCCTTCCTTATCACATACTTGTGTTGGCTACAGCCGGTACAAATATTTCTGAGACGAGACATATTCAATACGGGACAGTTCTTGTCCTTCTTGCCCTGGTCCTGGGAATAAGTTCCATAGGTATAGCTCTCAGAAATCATTACAGGAAATGTTCACGATAGCTGAACAAAAAGGAGAAAGGACTATGGAAAAAGATGTTTTAATAAAAGTGAGCAATCTTGATCTTCATTACGGAGATAACCATGTTCTGAAAGATATCCATTTAGAAATTGTAAGGAATAATGTGACAGCCCTTATCGGACCTTCCGGTTGCGGTAAAAGCAGTTTTCTTAGATGTATCAACCGAATGAACGATTTTATTCGTGGTGCTAAGGTAACAGGTGAGATCATAATTGAGGATATGAATATCTATTCCAGGTCAACTGATGTGATCTCCCTGAGAAGAGATGTGGGAATGGTCTTTCAGAAACCTAATCCTTTTCCCATGTCAATATACGATAATGTCGCATATGGTCCAAGACTTCACGGAATGAAGAACAGGACAAAACTTGACGAAATAGTTGAGAATAGTATCAAGGGAGCGGCTCTCTGGGATGAGGTAAAGGACAAGCTTAACAGTTCTGGTCTTGGATTATCCGGAGGTCAGCAACAGAGGCTTTGTATTGCTCGCGCTATAGCTACAAATCCTGATGTTGTCCTTATGGACGAGCCGACAAGTGCTCTGGATCCCCTTGCCACTGCAAAGATAGAGGAACTCATAAGACAGCTCAAGGAAGATTATACAGTTGTTATAGTGACCCATAATATGCAGCAGGCTGCTCGTATATCCGATTATACAGCCTTTTTCCTGCTTGGGGACCTTGTAGAATACGGACAAACCTCTAAAATATTTACCAGCCCGAAAGACAAACGTACCGAAGATTATATAACCGGTAGATTTGGTTAGGAGTGAACGTGTCATGAATGATATAAATCCTAGAGCGCACCTGGAAAGAAGTATTGAGGATATTAAAAGAAAGCTTATAAAACTTGGTAAGATGTCAGGTGAGTCTTTGTCCAAGTCAGTACATGCCTTGAAGAGTCAGGATGGTGAGCTAGCAGGATCAGTTATTAAAATGGATGATAGTATTGATAGTCTTCGTTATGAGATAGAGAATGACTGTCTCCATTTTATTGCGCGTTTCCAGCCTTTAGGAGAGGATCTCAGGGCGGTATCATCCTGTATGTATATGGCCAGTGACCTGGAAAGGCTAGGAGATTATGGCAACAGTATTTCAAAAACGGCGATAGAACTCTCGGATGAAGAATACATTAAACCCCTCATAGACATACCAAGAATGTTCGATATTGTAGAAGCAATGCTCGAAAAAAGCCTGGAAGCTTTTGAAAAAGACAGTAAAGATCTTGCCATAGAAGTATTTGCCCTTGATGACCAGGTTGATGATCTTGAAACACAGATATTGAGAGAACTGGTTTTCCTCATGATTGAAAAGACAAGCAGGATAGAACAGGGGTCAAAGCTTTTCCTTGTTGCTCGAAATCTTGAAAGGGCAGGAGACCATGTTACTAACATCGCCGAAAGGGTACTTTACATACTTACAGGAGAGTATGTTTCTGCATCGAAATATCGAAGGCCTGAAAAAAAGGGCAGGTCAGAGGGTTTTTAAATGGTAAGCGAAAGAATACTTGTCGTAGAGGATGAGGAATCAATATTAGATGTACTTACCCAGGCTTTAAAGCGTCAAGGTTACGAAGTTTACTCTGCCCTTGATGGTGATAAAGCTCTTGATCTTGCATCATTATTGAAACCCGACATAGTTATTCTGGATATCATGCTCCCGGAAATGGACGGATGGGAAGTATGCAGAAGGCTTAAATCCTCTCCTGAAACGCTTAAGATCCCAATAATAATGCTGACAGCAAGAAGAGAAGAAAAGGATGTTGTGGAAGGATTGAACATCGGTGCAGATGATTATGTAAAAAAACCCTTTTCTCTTGCTGAATTGCTGGCGAGGATCAAAGCTATACTCAAACGCACATCTCCCACTTACACATCTGCTGAAGTTGTGAACGGGGCCCTTAAACTATATGGAGAAGAAGGAACAGTTTATCTCAGGGAGAAGATAATAGATTTGAGTCCTACAGAGTTTCAGATCCTTGAAGCCCTTGTCATAAGAGAAAACAGAGTTGTATCAAGGGAGGAATTGCTGGCCCGGATATGGGGTCTTTACGGGGGAGATACAAGGACAGTCGACGTTCATGTTTCCAGGCTAAGGCACAAGCTTGATGACGGGGAATTGCCAAGACCTGTAATTCAGTCTCTGAGAGGCCGGGGTTACAGATTTTCCTGGGAGGAATAATTATGATTAGTCTGAAAAACAAGCTAATAACAATATTTACTCTCATAACCATTATAGCCTTTGCAAGTAGCTGGTTTTTGCTGAGCGGGATCTGGAAAGACAGGATAGTTAAGGAAGCGGGCAACAAACTTGAAAAACAGGTGACCGCCTTTGGTGATTATATAGAGGGAAGGGGGCTGGTTTCCATTGAAAGGGAGATAGAGAACTGGCGGAGCATGATAGGTGGCAGGATCACGGTCATTGAACCGGATGGAAAGGTCCTTAAGGACTCTGATGTTGATCCTTCCGGCCTAGACAACCATGCAAACCGTCCGGAGATAAGAGAAGCTTTTGACAAAGGATCCGGTGAAAGTCTGAGGTACAGCAGAAGCCTTGACACTGATCTCCTTTACTATGCGAAAAAAATTGAGACAGGTAGAGGCTCTTCTGTATTGAGAATAGCCTATCCCCTTGAAAGCCTCAGAACTTCTTATATAAAGACAAGAAATAAATTTATTGCATATTTTATATTTCTACTGTTAATTGTAATTGCCCTTGAATTCTGGATGGTAAAGCGCTTTTTTATACCACTTGACAGGATAATAGAAGTAGCCTCAGCCATTTCAAGAGGGGAAGAAGGGCATTTCCCCATAATGAAGGATCGAGAGCTCCAGAGATTGTCAAATGCTCTTGACACTATGTCGGAAAACCTGAAAGCCACAGTGGAGAAGCTCAATATAGGACAGAACCTGCTGAGCAGTATTGTTACTCTCATGCCAACAGGTGCTATTCTGCTGGACAAGGAAAGAAAGATCAAGTATATCAACGAAACAGCTCTTAAACTTCTCGGGATAGAATCTGGAGTTGAAACAGGGGATTATATCGAGAGACATATTTCTTATGGAGAAATATATAAAGTGATGGAAAAAGCAGAAGAGGAAGGAACGACGGAAGAATATCTCGAAATACCTGAAAGGGACAACAGGTATCTGAGAGTTTCTGCTACAGTGTCATCTTCAGGTCTTCTTCTTGTATTGACAGACATGACAAGAGAAAAAGAGCTGGAAGAGGCCAGGAAGGACTTTGTCGCTGATGCTGGTCATGAGTTGCAGACACCACTTACTGCGATAAGAGCGGCTTCAGAATATCTTCTGGAAGATCTGGCCGATAAAAAAGATGCCATAAAAAACCTCAACATAATTATAAAACAACAGGAAAGAATAACCGGACTTGTCGATGATCTTCTGCTTCTGTCAAAAATGGAAAATCAACCTGATGAAAATGCTTTCACAGACGTGGACCTTTCTTCAATATTGAGTTCTCTCGTTGAAGAAATGAACCTTAATCCCTTAGTAAAAAATATGGAAGTTGAAACAAGTCTGGGGGACAGGGCTGAGATAACTGGAAATCCTGATGATCTGAAGAGAGCTTACAGAAATTTACTGGACAATGGGATTAAATACGTTCACAAAAAGTTCGGTTCCGAAAAGGGAGGCAGGATATCTGTAAATCTTTACAGTGAGGACAGTACATGGATAACCAGGATAGCTGATAATGGGACAGGTATTGATGATAAGGCTGTAAATACGATCTTTGAAAGGTTCCGAAGGGGAGATAAACACAGAGCAAGATATGGTTTAGCCTCAGGTGGTTATGGTCTTGGGCTGGCCATTGCAAAAAGTGTTTTTGAGAGTCATGGAGGCAGGATAGTTCTTTTAAATGGCACAGGAGGAGCAGTATTTGAGATATATCTGCCTGTTGTCGAAAAGAACATATAACATCCTGATAGGAAAAGAAGGGCCAAAGAAGACTATTATTTATTTGACTCATAAAAAAAGCGAAGGATAATAGATCCTTCGCTTTGGCCTTATCTGGTAGCCCCAACGGGATTCGAACCCGTGTCTCCACCTTGAGAGGGTGATGACCTTGACCACTAGTCGATGGGGCCTTATTTAATGGCTGGGGGACAGGGATTCGAACCCCAACTTTCTGATCCAGAGTCAGATGTCCTGCCATTAGACGATCCCCCAAGAATATACTGCAATTGCAGCATTGGGTATATTAACATTGTAAAAGCCATCCTGCAAGTCCCTGAGTCAGGAAAATTTTGACTTTTTGAGAAAAACCGGGCAGGTTGCTTATACATTGACAATCTTTATTTATGGTAGTATATATTCTTGCTATGTAACCGAATAATTCACTATGAAGAGGAAAGTATCCTGATCTATTGTTTTACAGAGACATAAACCCTTGGCTGAGAGGTTTTTGAAGGATGTTCAGGTGAAAACCACCTCTGAGTGGGTATCGAAGCCTGAAAATAGGGATAAGATACCGGGGTAAGCCCCTTACAGCTTCCATGAGAGCCTGCTTTTTCCAAAAGAACAAGCAGGAACTGGAGTGGGACCACGGTAGGATCTGTATCGTCTCCAAGTGACGGTACAGATTTTTTTATGGAGGTGTATATAATGTCCAAAGGTATTATCGAGACCTACGAAAAATATTTTCCAGTTGATACGAAGACACCGAGATTGTCTCTGAGTGAAGGTAGTACACCCCTTGTGTACCTCAAAAACCTGAGTTCCCTTTTTGGCATAGATTTGTGGGCCAAATATGAGGGGCTGAATCCGACCGGTTCCTTCAAAGATAGAGGGATGGTACTTGCTGTTTCAAAAGCTGTTGAGAAAGGAGCAAAAGCTCTCGTTTGTGCTTCCACTGGAAATACTTCCGCGTCAGCAGCGGCTTACGCTGCTCATGCTGGATTGCCCTGTTTTGTGATCCTTCCTTCGGGTTACGTTGCAGCAGGCAAGATGACCCAGGCTCTGGTCTATGGAGCAAAGGTCATCTCGGTGAGAGGGAATTTTGACAGGGCCCTGGAGCTTGCAAGAAAAGCAGCAGAGGAAAGACATTTTGCTATAGTAAATTCTGTAAATCCATACAGGTTAATAGGCCAGAGGTCCGCTTCGTGGGAGATCTGTGATGAGCTTGGACATCCTCCTGACTGGCTTGTAATTCCGGTAGGTAACGCTGGGAACATAAGTGCCTATTATGCAGGATTTGAACAATATTTGAAAAGAGGAAAGATCAACGGTCTGCCAAGAATGATGGGAATACAGGCCGAAGGAGCTGCTCCTATGGTAAGGGGACAAATGATCGATAATCCTGAAACTTTGGCCACAGCCATACGTATTGGACATCCTGTAAGTGCTTCAAGGGCTCGGAGGGCTGTAAAAAATACTGAAGGAGGTTTTTACAGTGTCACAGACCAGGAGATAATTGAGGCTCAAAGGTTCCTTGCTTCTTCTGATGGTGTCTTTGCTGAGCCTGCTTCGTGTACTACAATTGCTTTTTTGATGAAAATGTTCAGGTCCGGGGAATTGCCGAAAGATCTTAAAGTTACCTGTGTCTTAACTGGTAATGGTCTCAAGGACCCTGAAGCGCCTCTGGCCGCAATAGGATCTCCCAAAGATATCGAAGATTCCTGGCAGGCTCTTGAGGAGGTTTTATCAAATGAAATTGCCGATTAGAGTTAGAGTACCGGCTTCGAGTGCCAATCTGGGCTCAGGTTTTGACACAGTTGGTCTTGCCTTATCACTTTATAATTTCTTTGACGTTCTGGAAGAACTCCCCAAAGGGGAATATTCTGTTGACATTATCGGGGAAGGCAGCCGTGAAATTGCAAGGGATATAGAGAATCAGTTATTAAAAAGCTACGAACATGCCTGTGATCTCTGGAAGCTGCCAAAAAAAGGTTTGCACATCAGATGTTCAAATGCAGTTCCCCTTGCGCGTGGACTTGGAAGTTCATCCACAGCGATTGTAGGAGGAGTGGTAATTGCAAATTTTTTCAGGGATATTCCACTACCCAGGGAAGAATTACTTCCGATAATGGTTGAAGCAGAAGGCCATCCTGACAATGTTGTTCCCTGTTGCCTGGGAGGAATGGTTGTCAGTTGCTGGGAAAATAAGGACCTGAAATTTGTAAAGATGCCACGTTTACCCCAGGATATGGTGGCAGTTGTAGCAGTTCCGGAATTCCGGGTTAGTACTAAAGATGCAAGGGCAGCTCTTCCGCAAACTGTTTCACTACAGGATGCAGTATTTAATCTTAGTAGATCAGCTCTTCTCGCAGCATCCTGGGCGACCGGCAAATTTGATAATCTTCCCTGGGCAATGGTGGATAAGTTGCATCAACCCTTCAGATCGAAGCTTTTTCCTGGAGGAGAAGCTATACTGGATGAGGTCAAGAATATTACGGAATGTACAGGAGTTGCCATAAGTGGTTCCGGGCCAAGTGTTATCGCATTTTCCAGCGGTTCGGGAAATCCAGTGGCGGAGTTGATGTGTTCCATATTTACCCGTCACGGAGTCCGTTCTAGATTCTTTGTTCTTGACGAGGATTATCGTGGTACGGTTATTGAGAGGATCAGTGCCTGAACAGAAGTAGGAGGATAGAATTCATGAAAACCAAGCTTATATTGATCACTGCTGATCTTTTTACAAATCAGAGCGAAATAACCGTCATTATTGATAAGATCAGACAGGAAAAGCTTGAAAACGATCTGGTAATAATAACTGGAGATAGCAGGAAGACCGGTCTTCCTGTTAACAGGAACAATAAACACGGATTTTCAGGAGAGCATGGTGCGAGCGGGCATTTTTACGTTACAGCGCTTTTTTCCGAGCTGTTAAACATGGCTGGTGTTGACTCTTCAGCGTTAACAACTTCTGATATAGGTCTTACCCTTGAGGCAGGGGACCTGGATATAGAGATTGACAGAATAGAAACTGAAGGTATTCATGATCTTTTCAGCCGTAACTGTATTCCTGTAATTTGTGGTGACTTGCCTGATTCTTTAGATAGCAGCCTTGTAATTTCAGGAAAATGTGAACTCCTTGCTGTAGCGGTCTCTTCAGCCCTTGGATTTTCCAGATGTGAATTCTGGGGAAGATCGCAAGGAATATATTCTTCTAACTTGAGTGAAATGACAGGAAGAAAAAGGATTGAAAGGTTAACTTTTGATGAATGCATGGAAATGGCTACTTTGGGAGCTGTTGACTTGTTGGGAAAGGAAGTTATCCAGGTTGCAAAAAAGAGAGGCGTTGAAATCTTTTATATGTCGCCATTCGAAAAGGAGGGTACTTTAATAATGTCCGATGTGGAAAAAGTAAAATGTAATGTTAAATCTGTAGCTTATGATACGGATACAGCAAAGGTCGCTCTCCTTGGTGTGCCTGACAGGCCTGGCATTGCTGCACTTGTCTTTTCAGGTCTTGCTGAACAGGATATCAGTGCGGAAATGATAATACAGAGTGTAATGAGAGGCCAGATAAACGATATTGCCTTTCTCGTAAAAAAAGGCGATATTGAAAAGGCAATATCTGTTTGCAGAGGACTTGCAAAGGAAACGGGAGCACAGGGTGTAACCTTCGATACGGAGATAGCCAGGGTCTCTGTGGTAGGAACTGGGATTTCAAGGAAAACCCATATCCCTGCAAGAGTCTTTTCAACGCTGGCTTCCCATGATATCAACATAGAAATGATAGCTTCCACATCTATTTCAGTAGTATGTGTCGTTTCAGGATCCTCTGTGGAAGAGGCAGTTAGAGCACTTCACGAGGAATTTGTGGAATAGAAAAAAACAAGGACAGGGTAGTTGGCGAAAAATACTGGTCCATCACCTGTAAACCTTTTCCGACTTGTCCTGTTAAGGTAAAATAAATTGTATGTATTTATGCAAAGGAGATGTCTTTTTGTACAGATCTTTCTCCAGATTATGTCTTGGCTTATTTTTTCTCATTATTCTGGCAGTTACATTAAGTGCAGGAGAAATGAAGTTAAATTCGGATACCATGGAATATGATCCTGATGAAGGCAAGATATACGCATCAGGTAATGTCAAATTTTCCCGCGACCAGCTGGATGTTTTTGCCCAGGAAGCAGAGGGCAGAGTTGATGGTTCTTTTGCTATGTTCAGAGGAAATGTCAGGGGAGAAGGAGAACTGAACGGAGAAGAAGTGGATTTCACCTGTGATATTCTTGACGGCGGATTTAACGAGCCCGCTTTCTACGGTTTAAAAGGTAATGTTGATGCCAGAATAGGATCAAAACATATTATAGCTGAAATTGTTACCCTTTCAGGTTCTGAGATTGAAGCAGAAAAGATAGAACATTTCCGGGATGAAGAAAGCGGAATAACAGCATCAGGGAGGACTATGGAAGGAACACTTAAAGATGATGTTATAGAAGACATGATAATAAACGATAACGTAAGGATAATTCTTGAAGGCAATCATGGAACGGATACCATAGTTACCGGAGAAAGGGCTGTCTATTCCCGTGAAAGAGGTACCCTGGTAGTAACGGGATCTGCGAAGGCTGTTCAGAAGGATAGGACAATAACCGCTGATAGCCTCGTCGTCTTTCCTGAAACAGAAAGGATAGAGGCAAGCGGAGAACCCCGAATTATTTTCAGGGTAAAAGAGGGAGATCAGTAATGACAGGTCTTTTGATGGGTAGTAAACTCGGGAAATCTTTCAAGGGCAGAACTGTTGTTTCCGGAGTGGATCTTGACGTGAACATGGGAGAGATTGTTGGGCTTCTTGGTCCAAACGGAGCTGGAAAAACCACTACTTTCTACATGATAGTAGGATTGATCAAACCTGACACAGGAAAGATCTATCTGGACGACAAGGATATAACAGCTCTTCCTGTGTACAAAAGAGCAAGAATCGGTATAGGCTACCTTCCCCAGGAGGCCTCCGTTTTCCGTAATCTTACCGTGAAGGAAAACATTTCTTTAGTTCTCCAGGAGCTTGAATTCGGGAAATCAGAGTTATCAGAGACAAGAGACAGGATAATGAACGAACTGGGGTTGGAAGAGATATCGGACATTCCCGGCTATGCTTTGAGCGGTGGAGAAAGACGCAGGGTTGAAATTGCCCGGTGTCTTTCCATAGCTCCTGATTTTCTTCTTCTCGATGAACCCTTCAGCGGAATAGATCCTATTGCAGTTTATGATATCCAGCAGATAATACTGAGTCTAAGGGCCAAGGGTTATGGAATACTTCTAACAGATCACAATGTTCGTGATACCCTGGCGATAACGGATAGAACCTATCTGATCCACCGTGGCGAGATAGTTATGGAAGGTTCCCCGGAATCTGTCGCAGAGAGTGAAGTAGCAAGAAAGTTCTACCTGGGAGACAGATTTTCCTGGTGAATTGTAGGTATCTTGTCCCATTCTGCTGCAGCTATAAGGGCTGTTATTTTATTTACTGCTTCTCTTACAGGTCTACTCAGGTTTTCCGATGGTTCCCTTCTTTGTGGCTGAATGCCTATTGTTATAATTCTGATGTCATTTTCGATATCCGCCAGCAGTAGTTCGAGGGGCAGTCCGTGAGTAGTGAAGGAAACGTTGGAAAATTCCCTGAGGCTCATCCTCCTGAATTCTCCGGGAGGCAGGTTCATTTCAGCCGCATCTGCAGCGACAAGCACAGAAGGAGATGTCCTTTTTAACGGAGATAGATAGTTTTCCGGTACTGTTTCGCAATTAAAGGCAGTTAACCATGGTATGTCCAGTTCTTTCAATTTTTCAGCTATTGCGGGTCCGGCGCCGTCGTCTCCAATTATGGAACTCCCGATACCCCAGAATACAGTAGTAATATTCATCGTTTAAAATCTCCTTTTTCAGGTTGGAGGCACAAATGCATAAAAGTCTTCCCCGTATGGTCCGTAATGCAATGATAATGATGATCGGAACTTTTGCAAGTAGAATATTGGGATTGGCAAGGGAAATATTGATAGCGGCTTTTTTCGGGGCATCACGTCAACTTGATGCATTTTATGTTGCCTATACATTGGCCAATCTTTCCAGGCAGCTTCTGGCAGAAGGTGCACTTTCTGCTTCTTTTGTTCCAGTGTTTACCAGGACTCTTCACAAGGACGGAAAGGACAGAGCATGTGAACTGGCAAGACAGGCCACCGCTGTGCTTTTGATAGCCGGATCAGTGGTAGTGATTGTCGGAATAATATTCTCTCCTTTTCTTGTCAGTATAATGGCACCTGGTTTCGATGCTTCAAAGCATCATCTTGCAACAGTATTTACCCGTTCCATGTTTCCTTTTTTGCTCTTTATATCCATGGCTGCACTTGCAATGGGTGTACTTAACAGCATGAACTATTATTTTATACCTTCAGTTGCACCTGCTCTCAGTAATATTCTTTTTATAATTGCAGTTGCCATTCTTACTCCTTTTATCGGAATATGGAGTCTCGTGATAGCAGTGCTGCTTGGTGGAGTGGCCCAGTTCGGTCTCCAGTGGCTGTGGACTCACAGGGTAGGGGCCTTTCTCTGGCCTGCAAAGCCTAACAAAAAGGATAAAGAGCTGGCCACAATGATGAAACTTTTCTTTCCCTATGCTGCCGGACTATCCATCAACCAGGTTAATCCCGTAATAAGCCGCATGCTTGGTTCATTTCTTGTCGATGGTGCTATCTCAGTTTTGAACTATGCAAATCGTATAATCCAGCTTCCCCTGGGGCTTTTTGTAGTTGCCATCTCACAGGCAGTATTGCCTGAGCTTTCGAGGAGTACTCTTGAAAAGGAAGATACATTTGCAGAGCTCATGGGACAATCAGTAAGATTTACATTGTTTATAGTACTTCCTGCCACTGTCGGGCTTATTCTTGTATCAAGTGAAGTGGTTAATATTCTTTTCGTAAGAGGAGCTTTCGGAGAATGGGCCTGGAAAGCTACTTCTGCATCCCTTGTAATGTATTCTGCAGGGCTTCCGGGTATGGCCTGTAACACCGTGCTTTTAAGAGGTCTTTATGCCAGGGGTATGGCCAGATCTGCATTAATTGTAACCTTAACAAGTGTAATAACAAATTTGTTGTTAAGCCTGATTTTAATGCAGTTTTTATCCTACAGGGGGCTTGCTCTTGCAAATTCAATAGCTTTCACTACTTCTGCTTTTGCAGGCTGGATAATACTTTTAAGACTTCTGGGTAGTCACTTCAGGGTCTTTTCTGCAAGCTGGGTTTTAAAGCTTTCTGTCAGTCTTTTTGTTATGGCAGCTGGCATATGGACAGTCCGTTCGATATTGCCTTTTGATCCTCTTGCTTCTCTTTACTGGAGAGTTTTATGGCTTTTGGTTACTATTGTTATCTCAGTAATTATTTATTTTGTTTCCAGCAGATATTTCCGTTTCAGTGAATGGGACTGGATCAGAAGTGCATTGAAGAGAAAGGAAAAGTAGTTTTCTCCACTGCGCTGTATGGATCAAGGAGGAGATGGTTATGTACACGAGCAGGGTTATAAAGGTAATTATCGTTTTTCTGGTGGGATCCATAATCCTTATTTCAGGATCAAATCTTTGTAAAGCTGCAACTGAACTTGAAAAGGTTCTTGAAGAAAGGTCATGCCATATGTGGATAGAAGGTCAGGTCCTTGGGGATATGATAATCGGGGCCCGAGCGCAAGTAATGGCGGTTGTCGTAGATTCAGAACTTGTAGACAGTATTAAAGATGATTCTTCTGCACCGGAATGGCTGTCTTGGCATTGCAATCATTTTGGATCTGCTCCCTCAGGGGAGGTTCTCATCATTATTCGTTACAAGACACTCAAGTACTGGGAATTTGAACCTTCGGACATTACTATAAACGGGTATATTGTAAAAGATGATGATATTATTACCCGAAAGGATTACATAGTCAGGGGGACCATTCCTCCGGATACTGAGGGTACCTTTGCCATGTATGTTCCTGTCCAGAAAGGCAATGATACTGGAAAAGGCATTTTGAATGTAGCCTGTGATGGTTACAGTTGTTCTATTAAAATGCCGGAAAGAATGAATTAAAAAATGAATAAAGATTTTATAACTCTGGGAATAGAAACAAGTTGTGATGATACCGCAGTTGCCGTACTAAAAGGGCAGAATATCGTCCTTTCTGAATTTGTATCGAGCCAGATAGAAGATCATGCAGCATTTGGAGGAGTTGTTCCTGAATTTGCTTCGAGGAAACATATGGAAGCCCTTTTGCCACTTGTACAGGCAGCCTTATCAAGAAGCGGTATCAAAGATCCCTCCAGAGAAATAGATCTGATAGCTGTAACCTGCGGTCCCGGTCTTATGGGATCATTAATGGTCGGTGTAATGACGGCAAAGGGGTTGTCCCAGTCCTGGGGAGTTCCTCTTTTGGGTGTCAATCACCTTGAAGGACATATTTTTGCCAACCTTGCGGAAGAAACCTCCCTTTTTCCTCCCTTTTTGAGCATGATAGTATCAGGAGGACATACTGAAATTATCCTTGTGAGATCATTCGGGGATTACTCATTGCTGGGTGCCACGCGCGACGATGCTGCAGGAGAAGCTTATGACAAGGTTGCAAAGCTCCTTGACCTTGGATACCCGGGAGGACCACTGGTTGATAAGTCGGCTGCTTTAGGATCCTCTGAAAAAATAGTTTTCCCAGTTCCAATGAAAACAAAAAAGGAGATAGCTTTCAGTTTCAGTGGCCTTAAAACGGCTGTTTTGTGGGAAGTTAAGAAATTCCGGGAAAATGATTTAGTTCCTCCAGTAAATGATATATGCGCTTCTTTTCAGAAAGCAGCTGTAGAATCCCTTATATGCAAACTTGATCTTGCTCATGAAATGACAGATATCGCAAAAATAACTTTATCAGGAGGTGTTGCAGCTAATTCTCAGCTGAGACGTTCTCTTGAAGAGTTCGCCCTTTCCAGAGATCTTGAAATATTTATTCCTCCAGTCGCTCGTTGTACAGACAACGCAGTTATGATAGCTGCAGCAGGATACAATTCCTATATGCGTGGAGAGAGATCTGATTTGACACTTTCTCCATCTCCATCCCTTTTAATCACATCCCAAAGAAATAATGGCTAAAAGACAGTAATAAAAAGATATGAGAAGGAAATAAATTATAATCAATGATATGTGCCGTTATTTGTTGTTGAGTAAAAAGGAAACTGCTACTAATATCAATTGCAGCACTTAGCACTCAATCTAATCGAGTGCTAACACATTCAAAAGTTTGTAAATATTCATAGGAGGGATGTTTTTTATGAACCTTAAACCTTTAGGAGATCGTATAGTGGTCAAGGTAGTTACACAGGAAGAAAAGACTAAGGGCGGGATAGTTCTTCCGGATACCGCCAAGGAAAAGCCCCAGGAAGGTGAAGTAGTTGCAGTAGGGAGTGGAAAGGTCCTTGAAAACGGTCAGAAGCTTCCCCTTGAAGTCAAGGTTGGAGACAAGATAATCTTCAGCAAGTACGCAGGAACTGAAGTTAAGATCGAAGGGGAAGAGCTCATCATTTTCAGCGAAAGAGATGTACTGGCAGTAGTCCAGGGTTAATTTCACAGTAAAACAAAATTTACTAATACAGGAGGTAATTAAGTAATGCCTAAGATGTTATGTTTTGGCGAAGAAGCTCGCCGTTCAATGAAACACGGAATTGATAAAGTTGCAGATACAGTAGCAGTTACCCTTGGCCCCAAGGGAAGGAATGTCGTTCTCGAGAAAAAGTTTGGTTCACCCACCATTACTAATGACGGAGTAACAATAGCAAAAGAGATCGAGCTGGAAGATGCATACGAGAACATGGGTGCTCAGCTTATCAAGGAAGTTGCTTCAAAGACAAATGATATAGCTGGAGACGGAACTACTACGGCTACGATCCTTGGAAGACATATTATCACCCAGGGAATGAAGAATGTCGCTGCAGGTGCAAACGGCATGTTCATGCGCGCTGGTATTGAAAAGGCTATAGAGCACGTAGTAGATGAGCTCAAGAAAAATGCTATTGATATAAAGGATCGCGAGAGTATCGCCCAGGTTGCATCAATATCCGCAAATGACAGGACAGTTGGAAATCTTATTGCAGATGCAATGGACAAAGTTGGAGAAGAAGGTGTAATTACAGTAGAGGACAGCAAGACTGTAGGAACTACCCTTGAAGTTGTTGAGGGACTTCAGTTTGACAAGGGCTATCTCAGTCCCTACATGGTTACAGATACAGAGAGAATGGAAACAGTATTTGAGGATGCATATATTCTTATCCACGACGGGAAGGTCAGTAACATCAAGGACCTCCTTCCCCTTCTTGAAAAAGTTGTGCAGACAGGCAAACCACTTCTCATAATCGCTGAGGATGTCGAAGGCGAAGCACTTGCTACACTCGTTGTGAATAAAATCAGAGGAGTTATGCAGGTCGCTGCTGTAAAGGCACCCGGATTTGGAGAGAGAAGAAAAGCAATGCTTCAGGATATTGCTATAGTAACTGGTGGCGAAGTGATCACCGAAGAGCTCGGCAAAAAGCTTGAAAGTGCCGATGTTGACATGCTTGGCAGAGCCAAGAAAGTCAGAATAACCAAGGAAGACACTACTATCGTCGAAGGTTTAGGTGACTCTGAGCAGATAAAGAACAGGGCAGCTCAGATCAAGACCGAACTGGAAAATTCATCTTCCGACTATGACAAGGAGAAACTCCAGGAAAGACTTGCAAAGCTTGTCGGCGGAGTTGCTGTAATCCAGGTTGGTTCAGCTACTGAAACCGAACAGAAAGAACTCAAACATCGTATTGAAGATGCTCTTAATGCAACCCGTGCAGCAGTTGAAGAGGGAATTGTAGCAGGCGGTGGTGTGGCTCTTGTAAACGCGATCCCTGCCCTTGAGAAATTTGTTACAACCCTTGAAGGTGATGAAAGAACAGGTGCAGATATCGTATTGAAATCACTTTCAGCACCTCTTCACCTCATTTCCCAGAATGCTGGATTCCAGGGTGATGTTGTAGTTGAAAAGGTCATGAACCTTGAAGATGGCGAAGGACTCAATGCAGCTACCGGTGAATATGTAAACATGATCAAGGCTGGTATCATTGACCCTGTCAAAGTTACAAGAAGTGCTCTTCAGAACGCTGGTTCCATAGCAGCGATGGTCCTCACCACTGAGACTCTTGTGGCAGACAAGCCGGAAGAAAATAAAGACCAGGCCATGCCAGGCATGGGTGGCATGGGTGGCATGGGTGGAATGGGTGGCATGGAGGGTATGTACTAATACTTCCTTTGTCACATGTAAGAATAGTATTAAACAAAGAACAGTTAAAAGCTCTCCCGGAATTTCGGGAGAGCTTTTATGATGTGTGCCCGGCAGGGCACACCGACTTGGAGGTGTGAGTCCTCTACAGGCCCGACAGGGGGAACTGTTAGCCGGACGGCAAGGGCTGCCGCCGTGAGGCGGGGTCTGAAGGAAGCCGCAGGCAAAGCGCTGCCTCGACGAACAGAAACCGCATAGGAGGCATGTATATCGGGTGAGGAGGCATTTATCTCTAAAGCCCAGTACCTGTACGGAGGATATGTATGTATATGCGGCGGGGATAAGCGTGAAGGTCGGAGTGTCTTACCCGGGGAGATCTCATGTCCTGCTTTTAAGCTACCGGTGTCAAGAGGCAACGGGAAGGGTCATGAGAAGTCAGCCGAGGTCATAGTAGCCTGAGTCGACCAGAGGTGAAGGACCGAACTTTATGTTGAGGAAGGAATGTTTCATGGTGCGAGCAGGACGTAAGACAGAAAGCGGTAGCTACCGCGCCCAGGAGGAGAGTACCGGACGGAATCCGGGAGGGCATTCATGTGGTGTCAAGTCCTGTCCATGTGTGGAACGTAATTCCGCCCCGCAGGATCAACAGTTACTCCAGCAGGTGGTCGAAACGGAGAATATGCATAAGGCATGGTCAAAGGTCAAGAGCAATAAGGGAGCGGCCGGAGTTGACGGACGCGACATAGAAGAGACCTTACTATCCTCCGACCGTGGAACCCCTCAGGGAGGACCACTATCCCCGCTGCTTTCCAACATAATACTTGACGATCTGGATAAGGAACTTGAGAAAAGAGGGCACAGCTTTGTGAGATACGCAGATGACTGCAATATCTACGTAAGAAGCCGTAAGGCAGGCGACAGAGTCATGCAGTCATTAACGAAATTTGTTGAAGGGAAGCTGAAGCTCAGGGTAAACAGGGAGAAAAGTGCCGTGGACCGCCCCCTGGAAGAG
>CAZFJG010000020.1:0-19818 GCA_964519285.1 uncultured Synergistales bacterium
GCAAAGCCATGATGGTAGAAAGCTCCTATTGAAAGTCCCTTTTCGTTCATTCCATCTCCAACAATACTGCCAAGCATGTTCATGCCGACAAAACCATATTTGCCTTTCCAGGCTATGCCGTTATCACCATCAGGAGTGCTGGCCTGATACTCCATGCCACGAGGAACAACGAGAGCCTCAGTTTTCATGTCAAATTTGCCCCACTCCATAGTCCTGCCTCGGACAACCGTTCCATCGTCACCTCTGAGCATAACTCCAGTGCAGGCTGACGCTGGCCCGATTAAAAGGGAAAGTGCAAAAACCAGTAGTACCGATGTCATAAAGCGCTTGCTCATTATCCTCATTATGTTTCCCCCTTGTTAAAGTTTAACCATCCACCGTAAAGATTTCATCAAAGGTAAATAGTCAGCTACTTATTTAAGTTCTAACTAAAATACAGTTTTGTCAACTTTAAATAGAAATTTACGCCGAAATCAGTTCATAACTTCTTTATATATATACACGAATTGCTTAAAAAATAGAGTAAGTAAGCAATCTATTAATAGTAATTGACATTAATTTTTTGAAACTATATACTCATTATTGTCTACATTAACGTATACGTTTATGGATATTTAGTGTATACACAAAATACGGATCCCAAAAGAGGAGGCGACCAATAAGTTATGGATGACAAAAAAACTCCGTGGATAGCTGGGAAATGGTGGGGTAGTGAATATAACTGGGTAGATGAAGTAAGAGATACTTTTGATATTGCAGAAAAAGTAAAATTTCATGATGCAACTCTCAGGGATGGAGAACAATGTCCAGGAGTTGTTTTCAGGAAAGATGCAAAGATTGAGATAGCAAAGATGCTGAACGATTTAGGCGTTGACAGGATCGAAGCAGGAATGCCTACAGTATCGGAAGAGGATTTTGAGGCGATTAAGGAAATTGTGGCTTTAAATTTAAAGGCTGATATAATGCTTTTCTGCCGTGCTCATCCAGCCGATATTGAAAAAGCCCTTGAGACAAAAGCAGACGGTCTGATAATCGAAGTGCCAAGTGGTTACCCCAGGATCAAAAATCAATTCCCAGGCTGGACTTACGACGACGTCAAGAAAAAGGCTATTGAGGGGATCAAATATGCCAAAGCAAAAGGATTTTATGTAACTTTTTTCCCATATGATACGACAAGAGCAGAACCTTCCTTCCTCGAATCCCTTTACAAAGATGTGTGTGAACAGGCAAAACCCGATTCTGTAGCGATAGTTGATACCATCGGAATGGCTTTACCCCAGGCAATTTATTACATGGTCAAAAAAGTCAGATCCTGGGTGGATGTCCCCGTGGAAGTTCATACCCACAATGACTATGGAATGGGTGTTGCAACTTCTCTGGCTGGTATTGAGGCAGGAGCTGAAGTTGTCCACGGTTGCATGACAGGTCTCGGAGAAAGAACTGGTAATGCCTCTCTTGAGCAGATCATGGTCGGAATGAAAACTCTTCTGGGTATGGAACCTGATATCGATTACTCAAAGATATACCCAACATGCAAGAGAATAAGTGAACTTTCTAAATTGCCTATTCCCATCAACGAGCCTTTTACAGGTGATGTTGCTTTTGCAAGAGAGATTGGACTTGGGGCTAAACTTTTCGATACAGCTCCTACTACTATCTTTCCCGTAGATCCTTCTTTACTGGACAGGAAGCCCAGAATCGTTCTTGGAAAGAAAAGTGGTAAGGACACAATAAAGATCAAAATGAATGAATTGGGAATAAGTATTAGTGAAGAATTGATTCCAGATATTCTAAAAGAAGTTAAATTGTTCAGTATAGAAAAGGGAACCTATCTGACAAATGATGAATTTGCAGAAATCGTTTCAAAATACGAATAGAGCTTTGTTAATTAAATATTTTAGTTTCCTGAGGTAAACCTCAATCCTTTTGAATATACAACTATGTAATTTGTAATGAACATAAAACCGGTTAATTATAATTTTGAACATTAAAATCAGAATCGGTCCAAAAGTACTTTACAAACTTTACACAGGGAGTGGACGGCATGGACAATAGGCCAGGACAGTTCAAAGAAAAATTTTCCTATATTAAACCAGCTCCGACTCTACCTCTAAGTCAAAAAGTGAAAGACATGAAAAAACAAGGCATTAATGTCATCGATTTTGGTACAGGAGACCCAGGTTTTAAGACGCCTGAGTCAATAATTGAATCAGCATATTCGCACATGAAAGATGGACACACACATTACACTTCTTCAAGTGGCCTCCTGGAATTAAAAGATGAAATTTCAAAGAAACTGGAACATGACAATTGCCTTCACTATTCCCCTGAAGAAATAGTTATTACCCACGGGGCAAAAGGCGCAATTTATAATATTCTAAAAATATTATGTAACCCCAATGATGAAGTTATTGTTCCAGCCCCTTTTTATCCAGGTTATCTCGGTATGATCAAACTTGTAGGTGCTAAACCAAAGGTCATCCAGACTTCTGCAGATAATAACTTCAAGTTAACAACCTCACAACTCGAAGAGTCTGTTACAGATAAGACTCGACTCATTATCATAAACAACCCAACAAACCCCACAGGAACTGTATATTCAAGGAAAGAACTTGAAGCACTGGTATCTTACATATTTAACAAAAAAATATACGTTATATCTGACGAGATTTATGAAAAATTACTCTTTGGAGAGAAGAAACATTATTCTCTAGCTTCATTAAATAAAGACATTAAAGATCTAGTTCTTACAGTAAATGGCTTTTCAAAGACCTATGCAATGACAGGCTGGAGAATAGGCTATGCAGCTGGTCCTGAAGAAATCATTTCAACTATCACTAAACTACAGAGCCAAAGTCTTTCCTGTCTATCGCCATTTATTCAACTTGCATGTGTAGAGGCTCTGAAAGGTGACCAAACCTGTGTAAAAGACATGGTTTCCTGCTATTCAAAAAGAAGAGATTACATGTGCGATAGGCTTTCCAAGATGGGTCTGGACTTTCCTGAACCAGAAGGAGCCTTTTATGTGTTTCCAAACATTTCTAACTTTCTTGGCACGAAATATACAGGAAAGGTTGTAAATGACTCTTTGGATTTTGCAAATCTGTTGCTGGAGGAAGAAAAAGTCGCTCTTCTTTTTGGACCAGCTTTTGGTATGGAAGGTTACTTAAGATTGACTTTCGCCACTTCAAACATGCAAGAAATAGAAGAGGGCATGGACAGACTAGAAAGATTCTTGACCAAATTTAAAGATTAAAATTATCAATTCAGAATAATGTTTGTAATGAAATATTTATATTAACTGTATTTTCAAAATAACTGGATATTTTATTATATCCAGAAATCCAAGAGAAAGGAGGAAACCTCTGGATATACAAGAGTAAGCGTAAGTTCTTTTTTATTAATCCAATTTTGCAAAAAATCAAGGAGGTAATGAAATGTCAAAACCTGTTGAACATAAGGAAGTAGGATTGACTAGCTCTATAGCTGTTTTCGCAACTATTCTTGCAATTATCATGGTCGGAAAACTGATACTCGGCTTCGATACCGCATTGTTGCTGATGATCGTTTCAATGTTCACCTCTTTCATTTATGTTCTAGGCTATAAGTTTACATGGGATGAAATGTTTGAGGGCGGTATTATCCCGATGGTAGCAAGAGCTTCAGGGGCTATTATGATCCTACTCACAGTAGGTCCAATGATTGCTGCCTGGATGATCTCAGGGACAATCCCTTACATCATTCATGCCGGTTTGCAGATTCTTACACCTAAAACCTTTCTTGTAGCTGCATTTATAATAACCGCAATTTCATCGACACTTACAGGAACTTCATGGGGATCTGCGGCAACTTTTGGAGTAGCTCTTATGGGTATTGCTTTGGGATTAGGAATATCTCCAGCAATTTCAGCTGGCGCCATCGTTGCAGGATCCTACTTTGGAGATAAGCTTAGTCCTGTATCTGATACCACAGTATTAGCAGCAGCAACAGCAGAAGTAGATGTAATTGATCATATTCGTTCAATGCTCTGGACCACTGGACCTGCTTTTCTATTGAGCATAGTCATATACTTTATTATTGGTGCCAAGACATCAGGTACTATCGATATGGAACAAATAGGAGGAATACTTACAGCTATTGAAAACACCTTCACTCTTACCCCCCTTGTTCTTATCCCGCCTGCATGCCTTTTAATTCTTGCATACATGAAGAAACCAACATTACCAGTATTATGGATAGCATTGGTCACAGCAGTTCCTCTTGCAATGATGCAGGGTTACAATATCTCTGAAATAATATCCATAATGGCTAAAGGTCCTGATATCACAACAGGAGTAGCAAGTGTTGATAATCTTCTAAGCCGTGGAGGAATTTCCTTTATGGCAGGAGCTATCGCAGTAATCTTCTTTGCGTATATTTTTGCAGGTCAGCTCGAATACACCGGAGCATTTGCAAGCATAAGCTCCGCATTAAGGGACAGGTTCATTAAGAAGAATAGAGGAAGACTGGTCTTGTCTATGTCTTTGACAGGTATCTTTACTGGTCTTGGAACGGGCAATTCCTACCTTAGTGAGATAGTCCCGGGAACAATGTACAGAGATCTTTGTGACGAAATGAACGTTTCACGAAGGGTTCTTTCAAGAACACTGGAAGATTCTGGAACCGTCGTAGTACCCTTGATACCGTGGTCTGCAGCTGGTATCTACATGGCGACTGTTTTAGACGTACCGGTTTTCTCATATGCTCCTTGGGCTTTCCTGCTCTATCTTGGCTTTATTACAGCCTGGATATACGGATTTACAGGAATCGCAATATGGCCCACAGATAAAAAAGAGGTAACTGAATAAATATGGCACTTTTACTGATCAAAAACGGTACCATTCAAAGCCCTTATCCTATGGGGAAAATGGATATTCTGGTAGCTGGGAATAAAATAATTGCAATAGACAGCAATATTTCAGAGCATTCTGTGAAAACCCTGGATAAGGATGCTGCAATAATTGATGCAAATTTACATTGGATTACTCCCGGGTTGATAGATACACACATCCATTTCAATGGCGCAGGAGGAGAGAATGGCCCGCAGTTCAGGACTCCCCCTCTTCAGTTAAGCAGTTTGATCCGTGCTGGCATAACAACTGCTGTTGCTCCGATGGGTACTGATGGTTTTTCCCGTTCTCTCAGGGAATTGCTGGCAAAAAGCAGGGGGCTTGAAAATGAGGGAATCACGACTTATATCTACACTGGATCATACAGTTTCCCTTCTGTCTCTATAACAGATAACATTATTACTGACATAGTACTTATCGATAAGATCATCGGTACCAAGATAGCTCTATCTGACCACCGTTCATCACACCTTACTGTTGAGGAACTGAGAAGGGTAACATCTGACACGAGAGTAGCAGGTCTAATAGCAGGGAAAGCTGGAAAAGTGGAGGTTCACATGGGATCCGAAGAACAGGGATTGACCTTGATAGAAAAAGCTGTTGAAGGTACAGAAATACCTTTAACACAACTTCGACCCACTCATGTTAATAGAAATCGAAACCTCTTCAACCAGACTATTGATTTTTGTGCAAAAGGCGGTGTAGCTGATATCACCACAAGCATGAATGACGCCGCAGTTGCTACTTCTGAATGTTTCGATCAGATCTTGAACAGTAAGGCCCCTCTCTCTCAGTTCACTTTAAGCACTGATGGAAACGGAAGTATGCCTGTATTCAATGACGCGGGAGATCTGGTTCGAATGGGTACCGGTGAAGTCAGTACTCTTTTAACAGCTTTAAGGGACATTATTGCCAACGACAAGAACAGCATTAACGATGTCCTTCCACTTGTTACAGAAAACGCTGCAAAACGTTTAAATCTGGAGAAAAAGGGTACATTAAAAACCGGCAATGATGCTGATATTCTTATATTCTCACCTTCTAACCTTGAATTGCAATACGTTGTATCCCAAGGGAGAATAATGATGCAGGAAGGGGAACTGGTCCAATACGGAACCTTTGAAACACCAGATTCAACTAAATAAAGTGAGCAAGAAAACAAGGGTCCTGATAAGCAGTCAGGACCCTTGTTTTTTAATTAATCTGCCAGGAGGAAAAATAAAAATGGATTGTATCCTGATAAAAGAATCAGAAGTATTTGCACCAGAACCTTTGGGTAAAAAAGATATTCTTATTATCGGAGATAAAATAACTCGAATAAATAATTTCATAAACAGTAAAACATTAAAAGCAGCTGGATTTAACGTAGAAATAATTAGCGGGAAAAATTGCTTTGCTATTCCAGGTTTTATTGATCAGCATCTTCACTTTAACGGTGCTGGAGGAGAAGGCGGACCACTATACAGGACTCCTCCACTGCAGCTTTCTACACTGCTTGAAGCAGGTATAACAACTGCAGTTGGGCTCTTAGGAACTGATGGAAGTACCAGATCATTACGAGAGCTTTACATGAAGTCCTGTTCTCTGGAACTGGAAGGCTTAACTACTAAGATATTTACAGGATCATATCAAATTCCCAGTCCAGTTCTTACATCTGACATAACAACTGATCTGGCTTTAATTGACAAGGTTATAGGCCTTAAGATAGCTTATTCGGATCACAGATCTTCTCATGCAAGCATAGAAAAACTTAAGGAAGTTATTTCTCAATCAAGGATCGGAGGAATTATTTCGGGGAAATCTGGCGTAGTAATGATACACATAGGCGAAGGACCTTCTCGTTTAAAACCATTACTGAATGTTATAAAAGGTACAGATATTCCCATTCAACAACTTGCCCCAACCCATTTAAATAGATCAGAACAGGTTCTTGAGGAATCTATCGAATACGGTAAGCAAGGAGGATATATTGATTTGAGTGCTGGAGTCTCAAGAAAATATGGTTTTTCTACAGCAGTTAATCCTTCCGAAGCTGTTTCCGTTCTTTTTCAAGAGGGTATTCCGGAAAATATCATCACAATGAGCTCTGATGGCAACGGTGTCATGACAATAAATGATCCAGTTACAGGAAACAAAAAACCGCTTATGGCACCTGTCGGAGCACTCCTTGAAGAATTTGTAAAGATTATAAGTTCAGGTATACCATTAGAATCAGCCATTCGTATCACTTCAACTAATATTGCAGATCACCTTAGCCTCTTTTCAAAAGGCAGGATCATAGAGGGTAAAGATGCCGACATTATCCTCTTTGACGAAAACTCCCTGTCAATTCAAAGTTTGGTAGTAAAAGGGGAAATCAGTATTATCAATGGTCAATTAAAAAAGAAAGGGATTTTTGAATAATTCTGTCAAATTACTATTCCCATCCGAGGTCAAACTCATGCTCTGATATATTGATATCAGGTTTCTTGCCGGGGTTAAGCATCGAATAATATGCAATTAACAGGTGCTCTTGCATCGCCTTTTCAGCACTTTCACTTTCTCCTGCGATAATAGCATCTACAACCTTACGGTGTTCCAGGTAACTTAAGCGTTCCTCACTATTTTTTAGATTTTCTACATTTTGAACGTTATAGAATCGCATAAAAAAGAAAATATACAGATTGGACCGCCAGAAAAGCTGCTGAATATAACGTTGTAAATACTGATTCTCAGATAACTCAGCAACTATCATATGAAAACTCTCATTGAGTGAGGCGTATATATCTTTCTGGTTTGCGTAGTATGTATTCTCTTCCTGGTAATTAATATTTTGAAGCCTCTTCTTTCCCTTTTCATCCACAAGTTTAGCAGCCCTTCTTGCAGCCTTGCCTTCAAGAACCATTCTGGTGTAAAAAATTTCTTTCATGTCATCAGGTGAAAGCAAAGGAACTTTATAACCCTTTTGCTTCCATGGCTTTTCAAGAAATCCCATGGAAGCAAGGCGGGAGAGAGCCTCTCTTATGGGAGTTCGGCTCATTTCGAACGTTTCTACAAGGTTCGTTTCATATATTCTGTCCCCAGGTTGCAAACCATGTGACAATACTAGATGAATTATTTTTTGAAATGCTTCCTCTCCGGCACCTTTATTATTTTTTTTCATTATTGCTCCTCCACATCATTAACAAATGCAAAAATCCCGTGAAAATTACCAAATTACATTAATTAAAATGAAAAATATTGGGGGATATTACATGTAATGCAATATACAAAATTTATTTGGTACTGATTATAGTAACATAGCAAAATTCTTAAGGATATATTTTCCTCCTTATAACGTCATTGAAATAAGTTACTCACTGAAAAGATCAAAATCAATAAGGAGGGTAACTTGGATTCAAATTATAAATGCAAAGAGCTTAGTAGTGGGAAAAAAGCCACCAAAACCTGAGTTGATACCTCAGCGCTTTGGCGGCTAATGGATTAATCCCTGAAAAAAGGTTCAGGGAATATTCCTGTTTCTTCCTTGCCTTCTCTTTCTATCATTGCCACAAGATCCTCGTATTCCTCTTCGATCTCTTCCTTCAGGTAGTCTATTGAGAGAATATATCCGTTGGGGAAAAGGGATCCCCAGCTATATTCTCCAGATTCATCGGAAAAATCAATTAGACCAAGGTTTTCCAGGGACATAAGATGCATCCCCAATTCACGACTGTACTCCTCGACCTGCTCTATCACATTTTCCGCCAGAATTTTAAGTCCTTCCTCTTCCTCTTCAAAGATAATATCCCGTCCTCCAAAATAGCTTTTACTCAGATAACTGACAAGTTTATTGATAGACATTTGAGATATCATGGATTGATTAATGCTGTTATGAACAACAGCCATCCTGGACCTTGAAGGTTGTTCATCAAATGGAAAAGGAGCTGCAAAATAAGGATCTTTTATTCCCTTTTCCTCATCTTTCTCTCCTTCTAAAAGTCCCGTCCAGTCTTCACACTTCAGGATCATTCTGGTCCTTTCATTTCTCGTACTGAAAAGGGGGTCCTCTTCCATCTCTGCCATTTCATCAGGGTTTACCCAGGAATGTATCTTCTCCACAGGCACTCCTTCGAGAATAGCCACGCCTTTCTTTTTACTGGAATCGACCCATTTATTCCATGATCTGCTCACCAGGCCTTCTACTATTTCCGGATCATCTTTCCAAAGCCTGTTTTCCCAGCTCAGATAATCCTCGACGTTCAAATGTTCCACGCCTGAAAAGGTTTTTTCTCTTCCAGGGAAAGAATCAATGTGGCCTTCAAAGTCAGACATGACTTCGTTAAACTCTGATAAATCTAATTGTACAAGCTCCTTGCCGCTTTTTTTCATAACCTGTGGCTCTGAGAGAACATGAGGGTCTATACTGATCAGGCGGTAGCCCTTCTTTCTAATGTAGGCATAACTTTCAACGATCTCAATGTAATTTTTATGGATCCACTCCCCTTCTTTCAAGGGCATTCCCTGAAGAAAAGCTATGGGAAAGTCATCTCCCATATCCATAATGCGGCCTTCCTCTACATCCCCTCTGTCTGCCAGGTCCTGAATGGCATCAAACAACCTGTCTCCAAGCGCCTTATACTCTTCGTCAGGGACATCTGCAAAGCCGTAATTAAATTCCCTGCCCTCAAGAAAAAGCTCCAGATCATTATCCGATGCGAAAAATGGCCTTATTTTCTCCAATGTCTCCCTGAAAACATCCGTTTGTTTAGCAATTTCCAGACCGATCTTTTTTATCTCTATCAATATATCAACATTAGCGACAGGGATCTCAGTCTTGCCTTGCTCCCTCCAATACTGGTCTTCCCAGGTTTGTATGAAGGGAAATTCATCCCAGGGTTCTACATATTCATCCATTGCATACCTGTGAAGGTCCGCCATTACGCTGTGAACGGGATAGGGCATTTTTTCCAGAGAACGGACTATTTCACCCATTTGTTTCCGGAAGATACCCATTGTTGCAAAATATTCAAGCTCTCTTGTAGCAAGCATTGACTTTAACATCTCTTCGGAAAGCTGAGAATGTACCAGTTCATTTACCCTAATGAAAAGAAAAATAAGAAAGTTTAGAACCGGAATTCCTTTTTTAAGGGCCTTCTGCACGTTTGTCTGTCCAGTTCCTTTAAATTCCTGAATGAATTCCTGGACCATTCTCGAATGTAATTCTTCAGCCATATTCCTGAAGCCTTCAGAATTCTCAAACTCCCTGAAGGATCCATACTCCATAGCTTCTTCCATGAATTCCTCAAAAACTCTCTGGACCACCGGAACTACATCCATAGAGCTGCTCCCCGGGAACTGCACCATATTCGATTTTTTCTTTTTTGAATTCTTCTTTGCCAGAATGCTCATCCTTTCTCTGTTGTTAAGTAATTTATTATCTGATACTTGTTTTTCTTTAATTCTATCGGATACAAAGTCCCACCAGTTTTCATTTTATATTTCCAAAGATATTACAAAGAGACCCATCTCTACAATAGCCTGAAATTCTGCCCTGACCATAAAAAAAGACCCCTTATCACAAGGGGCCTTTTATAGTCGGCCCTGTTTTAGTTACCCACAAACACCGTTTTTCTTGCAGGTCTTGGAGCCTTGATCACCATAAACCTCAGGCTCTCCGAGCTTTCATTGTACCAGCAGTGCATTATGTCCTTCGGACTCTCCACAAGGGTATCTTTAGAGACTTCCTGTTTTTCTTCACCGATCTCAATAATTCCCCTGCCTTCAAGAACGTAGAATGCCACGTCTACCGGTGTTATATGTTGTTTCAGAGACTGACCTGGCTCAAGAGTAATGATAGTGACCATGGCATCTTCTGTATTATAAAGGTTTCTGGCATCCACTCCGTGGGCGTTGTCCATTACTGGCGTTTCTGATAATTTTCTGGTAATCATATTTCAACCCTCCTGCTCTAAAGAAAAATAGATATTTTCTTCCGTTTAATAAACACTATGCCAGACATGTTTATTATTTTCCTTGACCTATATCAAGAGAAAGGAATTTTTCAGTATCCCCTCGATAGATCAACAGATTTCAGAAGAGCATACAGAGTTCTGGTACAGGGCAAATCAGACTCGTCCTTTGCAAAGTTCAGTACCGCTCCGGGAATTGCGTCCACTTCCATTTTTCTGCCTGCCATGTTGTCCTGAAGCATTGACGGGATGTTGGACCTGACGTTTCCGGTGAACTTTTCCCAGATATCATTAAAGTCGATCTTAACACCTGCCCTGGAAGCTGCTATCTCTACCTCTCTGCCAATATTTTTCATGAGTTTCACTAAAAGGGGGTTTGCCATAAGTTCCGCATTGTTGAAACCCGTCATGGCCGCTGTTGTGTTGACCATTGCATTGATAGCAAGTTTGCTCCAGAGGTAAGGCCTGGGGTCTTCAACGTACCTGGCGTTCAATCCTGCCCTTAGAAGGATATCGCTGACCCATTTCATCGAAACATCTCTCTTCCAGGGACCCATTGCCATAAAAGATCCGCCCCCTTCCTGAACAACTCCGGGAGCAAGACCAATCGCCCCGTAATGGACAACACCTGCACCGACCTTTTCCTCCCCAAAGATATCGACAAGGGTTTCTGCATTTCCAATACCATTCTGCAGGGTAAGCACCACTCCGCCGTCTTTCAATATTCTCTTCACAGGCTCAACCTCTGCAGTGCTATAGGATTTTACAAGTACAATAACAAGCTCTGAAAAATGCAGATCAGAGGGATCATCCGAGACTGCAATAAGATCGTATTTTCTCTCAGTTTCAAGATCCAGAGATTTTATGATAAGGCCTTTTTTGAGAGCATCCTGGGTTTCGCCTTTCCTTTGATAAGCCTGAACCTGAAATCCCGCATCTATAAGCCTGGAGGCAAAAAAACCACCTAAAGCACCGCAGCCAGCTATAGTAATGATCATTTAAATAACCCCTTTCAAAGCCATCTCGAGATGAGATCTGCAGGTGGTTCAGATCAGTTTTTAACATACTCATTTTCCGTTCACATATCTATATTTATTTCACCTGCATAATTAGTGTACATCATCTTTCTAATCTCCTTCAGGTCTCCTGTATGTCCAAGTATCCACATCAGCTTTGTTATAGCTGCCTCCCTGGACATGTCACAGGCAGATATAGCACCAGAATCACTTCCACCAAAAATCGGGTAGAAGGCTACTCATTATTTGAGTAGTCGACCTCCCACAACACCTCCGATAAATACAAAAAGCACTGTCAGTAAAGTCATTATGAAGAAAGGTACGAGTTCTATTCATGTCACGTCGCCTCTATTTACATATTTTCAAAACCTGGAAAACCTTTATCCAGGATCTTATACCGTCATCCTAATAAGAAACTTCTTTTGCATAACGAATAGTTAAACCACAGTATCAATAATATTATAATCCCGAATTACTGAAAAAAAACAAATTCCCTCTTGAATTCAAGGCTTTTTAAACCAGTCAACAGATCCTTTACATTGGATATCAATAAGCCTAAAATGCAATCCATGGAAAATCTATTCGCAATTATTGTCGGAATTGGATTAAGCGCCGCCTGCGGTTTCAGGGTCTTTGTTCCTCTGCTTGCAATGAGCATAGCAGCTCAGACAGGACATCTGGAACTTGCCGCAGGATTTCAGCACTGGATGGCTACTCCCACGGCTACAGCAGCCCTGGGAGCGGCAACATTTTTCGAGATCGGTAGCTATTACATTCCCTGGTTAGACAACATGCTTGATACGATAGCCACTCCTGCGGCCATTATTGCCGGAACTCTTGTTACCGTTTCGGTCATGCCTGAAATGCCGCCCTTCATAAAGTGGAGCATATCCACCATCGCAGGAGGGGGAACTGCCGGAGCAGTTCAGGGCCTGACAGTCCTGACCCGTGCTGCATCTGCCGCAACTACCGGCGGTCTGGGCAACCCCGCTGTTTCCACTGTTGAGGCAGGTAGCTCTATACTTTTGTCGTTATTGGCCCTTCTTGTTCCTGTTCTGGGGCTGATACTGGTGGTCTTTCTCCTGAGATGGGCGATCCGCAAGATCTACCGTTTCTTTAAAAAGGACAAGCCTTCTCCACCACCACCAGGAAAGATTGAACAATATCCAGGAAAGAGATAGCCGCCTCTTGACCCTGTAATTTTTACAGGATATTCTTAGGCACTTTCATTTTCATTGTCTTCAGTGGATTTACAACCTGACATACCTCAAGATCACATGCAATACTGGTGAGCATGCATGCCTTTTCGTAGGGGACTTCCTTCTTCTCCACAATAAAATCCACAGCGTGAGCGACAGCAGCCTTTACTGCATCCTCCATCAACTCAGCACTCGCAAAAAAATAATAAGCATCATCCGTCTCAACATATGGATCTAAGAGTCCCACTTCTTTTTCAAGATCGGCTCTCAAAGTAACCCTTCCCCGAACCTCCAGTCCACTTCCGCAAACCTCTCCATTGCCCATTAGAGCATGCAGGTCTCCCAGTGCGAGCTTGCCTCCTTCTACGAATACAGGCAGTCTTACAACGTTTCCCTCAGTGATCTCCAATGAGTCAAGATTGGCACCATGAGAGCCCGGAAAGCCGCAAGGTATTGAATTTCCCTTTTCCGGCGCCACACCAATAACACCGATCATGGGAGTTAACTCAAGCTCCATTCCGAGGAATAGGGCCTTGTCATTTTTGATCTCCACTATCTCTGTATGCCCTCCCTGGATCCTGTCACCAAGTACACCAACACCCTCGAATACCTCGACAACACCATGGCTGTCGAGCTCGATTTTCTCTATTGTTATCCTCAGGACATCTCCCGGTTCTGCTCCTTCAACATAAACCGGACCTGTAGCAGGATTTATCTTCGAGTAGTCAAAATCAGCAACAGAATATTTTCCGGAGGTCTTAATTTCATTACTGAAACAATCCTCTGCGTGAAAGAGAACTCTTTCTCCTGGCCTTATGGATAAGGCAGTTTCATTTAAGTCGGACATTTCATAAACCACTTTGTCCATTGTTACTTCGTGAAGCATTTTACCCCTCCTACGGCATAATCCTTACCAGCTTTTTCATCCATTCTCTGTCAAAGCAAAAAATGGTTCTTATACTCAATTTACAACCAAAGAGATATCATAAAACACTTCAGCGACTTTCTCCACCTGAGAGGGTTAAAACATTATAGTCCTTGTCGTTTTAGTCATAAATCTCAGAAAAGCTAAAACCCTTTTTCACTTGTATTTGATATTGATTATAGATATCATAAAAGTAATATTTAATAATCCAGCTTAAAAGATTTCATCTTCTTAAAAAAACAGGAGGTTCAGTATGGAAAAAACAAGTGCTCCGTTGGACGGAAAGGTAACCCTGGTTACCGGTGCCGGTGGCGGTATAGGCAAGTCAATATGTTCTGAATTTGCCAGACTTGGCTCTATAGTTTACATGTGTGATATTGCAGACACATCAGAAGTTGCGGAAAAAATTAACTCACAAAACGGTTCCAATCTCGCAAAACCTCTTTCCTGTGATATTTCATCCCACGAGAAGGTAAATGAAGCTCACAATCTGATCGAAGAAAAAGAAGGCGGTATTGACATCCTTGTCAACAATGCAGCAGTGCAAGGACCCAAAGGAGCCCAAAGTTTCCCCGAAATTTCCCCTGAAGGCTTCAGAAAAACCTTTGACATTGACCTCTCGGGAGCAGTCTACTGGATTCTCAAAGCATTACCGCACATGAAGAAACAAAAATGGGGAAGGATTATATTCAGCGCAGCCCCCCTCTCCTCTTCAGGAATACCCTCTCCATACCTTGCAGGAAAATCTGGTTTTATTGGACTCACTAAACATATTGGCAACAAATACCAGGAATATAATATCCGAACATTCTCTCTTGTCCTTCGCCATGTAGATACTCCAATGATCCGTAGGGTTTTGGCAAGCAGGAATATGGACATCGATAAAGGCATCAGAAAAATGCACGAAAAATCCCTCACCGGAAAAATGATCAGTCCAGAAGAGATCGCCAGATTATACTCATTTTTTGCTACAGCTCCAGATGAATGCGTAAAAGATCTGACCCTGATGTCTGATGGAGGGATAACCTTTCTGAGGTAGATCTTGACAACAAAAAAACTTATATTGCAGGAGGAAACGAAAATGCATGATGGGCATGTGTTTCATAATAATAAACGGTGCATAATTCTGGGAACTAAGGGCCTGCCAGGCAAGTGGATAGTTCCCCATCTTTATTCTGCAGGAGCCAGTATATGCCTTTTAAACACAGAAGAAACAGAAAAAGATTCCCTGGACGAAAAGGCAACGGAATCTCATAAAATTATCCCCGGGGAAAAAGAGTCAATTTCAGAAGCCGTCAGGACATTTACAGTACAGAACAACCCTATAGACTACCTTATCTGTTCAACTAACTTCGATCAAATGCGAAAAGAACTTGATGTCGCTGATCCTGAGTCTGAAACGTGGAACAAACTGGTCGATAAATGGATAATGACATACTTTCACCTTCTGCAGGAAACTGTACCCTCAATGATTGAGAAAGGCTCTGGCAAAATAGTCTTTTTCAATAGCACCAGGGGATATACTGGAGAAGGTGAGGGAGAAGGCCATCTTTCACCGGAGGGCAGTATCTTCGAAGCAGCATGCTCCAGTGCCATAACGGGAATGATGACATCCATAGCCAGAGACATTATTCCCAAGGGTATCTCTATCAACGGCATAGCTCTTGGCAATTCACTGGAAGAAAAGAAAAATAAAGTTCTCTGGGCTCTGGATCTGTGGCTGTCAGGCATGGCATCCTACAGCTGTGGCCAGATATACAGAATCTACTGAAAAACAACAGGGAGGTACTATTTTTAATGATGAATCTAAATAACAAAAAAAGAAAGATGATACTGGAAAAATGGGAAATTTCTATACTGCCTGTCGAAAAACAAATAGTCAGAATCTTTGAAAAGGTAAGAGACATCCCTTTCGGAAACTGCGGATCAAGAGATCCCTTTGATGTCTTTGAACGTAACAAAGGAACCTGTTCCGGAAAGAATTTCCTTCTTCGTGAACTTTTCAAAGCTACTGAAGTTGAAACCCGGGATATGATATGCCTTCAAAGATGGAAAGACCTGACATGGTTTCCCGATGATATCTACGGAACAGTCAATTTTCCGGAAGACCTGAAAGGATTCCTCGAAAAAGAGGAAATCATCGATTTTCACAATTACGTAACCATAAAAAAAGGAAGCAAATGGATTCGCGTCGACGCAACTATTGATTTTCCTCTCAGAAAATTGGGATTTTACACAACTAAAGACTGGGATGGGAAAACAGATATGCCTCTCTGTTTTGTCGGAACTGACAAAATATGGGATTGCGGAAATGATGGGTCGGAGAAAAAAACAGAACTTACAGCACAACTCCCTGAAAGAATCCAAAATACAAGAAAAGAATTTCTCAAAAGAATAACTGCCTGGATAGATGAATGGAGGAAAGACCAGAATCAAATATAAACATAAATTTACAATAATTTCAGAGGGGGAAATTTAAATGTCCAAAAAGTATATTCTTGTTCACGACATGGGGACTACCGGTAACAAGGCATTAATTGTTGACGAAAATCTTAATATGATAACCCACGAATGTGTCGAATTCACAACCTACTATCCTCACCTGAACTGGTCAACTCAGAAAATCTCCGAAGTTTACCAGAACGTTGTAGAATCCACAAAAAGGCTTCTCTCCAAAAGCAAGATCGATCCCAAAGATATCGCAGTAATATCCTTCAGCAACCAGATGATGACCATGATCCCCGTAGACAGACACGGAGAAGTCCTCATGGACGAAGTGGGAATATGGTGTGACATGCGCCAGAAGGAACAGGCTAATAGACTCATGAACGAACTGGGAGGAAATGACAATTACTATAAAATCACCGGAGTAGGCTGGCAGCCTGAACTGGCTCCCATTTGCAAGATCATGTGGTACAAGGACAACGTTCCTGAAATATACAACCGAACATACAAGTTTCTCCAGTACAAAGAACTTATAGCAGAACGCTTGACCGGCGAAATAGCCACTGAATACGGCGATATGTCCATGAATGGCATGATGGATTCCAGCAAAAGGGAAATATCTCCTGACATGTTCAAAGCAGCTAAAGTCGACATGGGAAAGATACCAGAAATCATCAATTCCCATGATATCGTGGGATATGTCACGGCAAGTGCTGCCGAGGAATTTGGATTACTGGAAGGTATTCCCGTCACCCTCGGATCAGGTGACGTAATATGTGCAAATACCGGAGCCGGAGTTATAAAAGAAGGCATGGGGTATACCTACATCGGCTCAGCTAACTGGTCCGCCGTCTACTCAAAAGAACCTGTCCTTGATCCCAGGTATAAGATGAACTGCAACACCATGCAGCCCTTTGGTGGCTACAATCTCGTAATGATAACAGCTTCAGGCGGCATAGCCCAGGACTGGTTCAAGGAAGGCAACTACATGACAGATAAACATCTCATGGAGGAACTGGTAGGCCTTTCCGTTTACAGCAAAATGCACCAGGATGCCATGGAAATACCTCCAGGGGCAGAAGGGCTAATCTTTTTCCCATACCTGCGCGGAGGAGGTGCGCCACATTTCGATATCAACGCACGCGCCTCTTTTCTGGGTCTGGGAATGATCCACAATCGGGGGCATATGCTGCGGGCAATTTATGAAGGTGTCTGCTTTAACATGAGATGGCTATATGATCTTTACGAAGAAATGGGTGTCCCAATTTATAACCTTGAAAGAATCAGGGCTATTGGCGGAGGAGTTAGAAATGATCTGTGGATGCAGATATACGCAGATGTAAACGGACAAAAATTCAGCCGCCTCAGAGATCCTCAGGAATCTACAGCCCTTGGTGCAGCCATTATGGGAGGTGTAGGAGTAGGTATCTGGAAGGATTACGAAGAAGCAACCTCCAAAATAGGCATAGAAAAAACCTTCGAACCTGATAAATCTAACCATGAAGTGTACCAGAAACTCTATCCCATCTACAGAAAAGCCTATGAAAATATCTCACCAATTTTTTCCACCATGGCTGAATTTTGTGAAAAATACTCATCCTGACATAGATATCGGGGATACTGATCAGTAAGCACCCCGGAAATAAAGTTCACCTCAAAAGTTGGAATAATCTGGCAACTTTTGAGGTGCACTTTACTTATTTCTGCATATGAAATTTTATCTATATGTCTATTCTGAAAAAGCAATCTCCAATGCTGCCATGCAATGCAGGTAGGTTGAATCAAAAGCCGGTATGGAAACATGCTCCTGTTTGATCAAAAGAGGTATTTCCGTACATGAAAGGGCCACACATTCCGCACCCTGGGAAGCCAGATCCTCTATTATATTCACGTATTTTTCCCTGGATTCGTCCTTGATGATCCCTACACAGAGCTCTTTCCAGATAATGTCATCCACTATTTTTCTGCCTTCTTCGTCCGGGATCATGGGCTCAAGACCGTAGTTCTCGATTAGGACCTTCCTGTAAAAATCTTCCTCCATGGTAAACCTCGTACCGAGAAGGGCCAGCTTCTTCATTCCCTTCTCTTTTATAGCCTTTCCAACCGCATCGGCGATGAAGATCCCTTTCATTCCAGTTGCCTTTTCCACGTCTGGAGTAAACATTCCCATAGTATTGGAACAGATGACAAAAAAATCAGCTCCGGCACTCTGAACTCTTCTGCCAGCATCCACTATCTTTGCCGCAGCTTCGTCTCTTCTCCCTGCACTCAAGGGACCTTCTACCTCTTCGAAATCCACAGAGTACATGGCTATCTTGGCAGAGTGGAGACCTCCCAGACGCCGGCTGACCTCCTCGTTAAGGATCCTGTAATAGTCGATGGAAGATTCCCAGCTCACTCCCGCAATAACACCGATATCCTTCATAGCAGCTCTCTCCTTTTTAAAAACAAATGATACATCTACCGGTTAAATAGTTTAAACGACAATTCAGAATAATTACAGCAATATTTTCCGCCTGTATTAATGCCCCTGTTTTTCTATACCTCTTTGAAAAAATCCATAAAAATGGTATCTTTATCTCAGGGTTAGCTAACTGTAATGTTAAAAGTGCTCCACTCGAGTGCTGTGTCCTTTTAGAACACGACATTACAGAGGTTAACTTTTTTTCTTACCTGCATATTTCCCGGACCTTTTTCCACCTCGGGGATATTCCTGTCCATATTATATTGAATAATGCAGCAATAAGAAAGAATTCACATCTGAAATCAAGATCGTCAGATGTGATGTTAAACAATATCCAGACATCATGAAGATAGCAAAATCAGGGGGAACAGAAAAATGGAGGAAAGAACTATCTACATCAGCGCATACGATAAAAAAAGATTACTGAAACTCATCAACCGGAGCAATTCTGGCAGTAATTCCCTTAAGGAATTGACAAAAGAGTTGGACAGAGCACAGGTAGTTGAACCCAGGGACATACCGGGAAATGTGATAACAATGAACTCAAGGATCCGTCTGAAAGATATCGATTCAGGCGAAGAAATGGAATATACCCTTGTTTTTCCCCAAGATGCCGATTTCAAAAATAAAAAGATATCTATCCTGGCACCTATTGGAACAGCCCTGATCGGATACAGTGTAGGCGACATCATTGAATGGCAGGTCCCAAAGGGGATCAGAAAACTGCAGGTAGAAGAGCTGCTATACCAGCCCGAAGCAGCCGGAGATTATGATTTGTAAAGGAAGTTAAGGGGCGGTTCGCGAACTGCCCCTACGATTCTTTTGGAATAAATATCTCGGGGTTATCCCTGTCTATTTCCCATTTTTCCGGATTATCGAAAATATATTCCCGCACCTGGTCCAATTCCTTCTCGTTTCGAATGACACGATCAAAATAATTCCGCTGCCAT
>CAZFJG010000021.1:0-19379 GCA_964519285.1 uncultured Synergistales bacterium
TATGCTTCTTTCCGTCATTGACCCTTTTCCTCCCTTTCTATCCGTTTTCCGGGGTAGTCCGCTCTGACAACTCAAGAAGAATACCGCCAGTTGTCTTTGGATGGACAAATGCTATTTTGCATCCTCCTGCACCTTTTCTCGGCTTTTCGTCGATGAGACGGACTCCCTTTTCCTTAAGTTCTTCCAGTGCTTCGTCGAGATTATCCACTCTTATGGCAAGATGATGGATCCCCTCTCCTTTTTTTTCAATAAACTTGCTTACAGGGCTGTCTTCATCGGTTCCTTCAAGGAGCTCTATCTCTGTATCCTTAATGGGAAGAAAGGCAGTCTTAACCTTCTGCTCTGCCACTTCTTCTACTCCTTCACATTTGATTCCCATGGTCTGCTCCCAGAATTTCAAGGATTCCTCGATGCTTTTGACAGCAATTCCAATATGATCAACTACGGTTGGTTTCATAGTTATCCCCCCAGATGTTATTATATTCGATATTTTGCATTTTTAAATTAAGCTTTATAATAACAGATTTTTTCATTTTCATAAAATTCAATTTTACCAATAATAAAAAATGCACTTGCCTATCTTAGCAACTTAATATTTTTACAGAATTCTTAAATATAACTACAAATAAAAAAATTCCCGGTTTTATTTTTTCCCCCGGGAATTTTTGCGTCTAAAAGATATCGAAACCTGGCCTGAATATCAGAACCGAACAATGTGCGTACCTCGCTACATTGGTCGCAGTACTTCCCACTACAAGCCTTTCAATTGCGCTCTGCCCCTTGTAACCAATTATTATGAGGTTATAATCATTTTCTTTTGCTTTTCTGATAATAACATCAGAGGGACTTCCTTCATCAATAATGATCTCGTGTCCTCTTTTTGGACACTCTGGTACTCTTTCTCCGGCTTTGTTAATATAGTAGCGTATTTTTTTCCTTGCTATCTCCGAGATCTCTTCATCCATTTCCGGAGGCAGCCAGGGTTCATATCCCTTCCAGAGAGTCGGGTGAGGAAGTACATGTATGAAATTGGTTTCGACATCCAGCCGGCAGGTCAGAGAACAGGCGTAATCAATTATCTTTTCGGACATTTTGCTCAGGTCAACAGCAACAAGAACCTTTTTAGGCATTGAATTCACCCCTTTTCAGTTAATTGCCAGATCTTTAGAACAAAAAAACAGATCTGTACGCTAACAATATAACACAATAAACATGTGACATAAAACATCAACGTTATCATTTACAGATATTTGAATATGAAAGAGGGCCTTTAAATGGATCTTATCTTTATTGTATTTAATACTCTTCTTGGAGCTTCAATGGGGTCTTTTCTGAATGTAGTAGCCAGAAGAACCGAAGAGGATCTTCCGTGGTGGGGCAAGGAAAGGTCCAGATGCCCAAACTGTCAGCACTACCTGGAATTTTATGATCTTGTTCCTGTTCTTTCCTTTTTATTTATGAAAGGACGATGCAGATACTGTGGAAAGAAGATAAGTCCTGCCTATCTTGCAGTAGAACTTTTCGGAGCATTGGCTGGAGGCATTCTCGCCTGGAGATGGGGAATCGGGCCAGCATCATTGATGGCTATTGTAACAGCTTACGGCCTTCTCCTTAACTCCTTGACGGATATCTATTCAGGCTTTATCTACGATCTATTTGCTCTCTCCATAGGCATCGCCGGTATTCTTATAAGATCCTTTGCCGGATTAGGACCTGTCCTTGACGGCATTTACGGAGCTGCCGCAGGATTTGCAGTAATTGCAGTCATCATTATTGCGAGCAGGGGCGGGATGGGATGGGGAGATGCAAGCCTCATGGCCGGCCTTGGAGGCAGCCTGGGATTAAAGATGGTATCTGTTGCTTTGTATCTTGGTTTTATGACAGGAGGTATCATTGCCCTCGCTCTGCTTCTTTTGAAAAGAGTCAAAAGAAAAGACGCTATACCCCTGGGCCCCTTCCTCGCTGCAGGTGGGATTCTGGCAATGTTATTCGGACCGGCTATCCTTGCCTATACAGGAATGCAGCCAGGCTGGCCCTGGTATTAAAAAAGGAAATAGTTATCTGAAAGGGTAGAAACCATGATCTCCAGAGGTCTAGTTGAAGGCAATCCACACAAATTCCTGAAAGCATGGTCCGATCCCTTTATGATATGAAAAACCTTGTTTTCAGTGGGAACCAGATCAAATAGACGTCTGCTGGAACTTTCACTGAAAGTACTGTCTTCTCCACCAAAAAAGAACACTACCTCAGGAACTTCAACCATGGATGCTGCCCTTCGTATGGACAACTCCGGTGAGATAGTATCGAGGATCGGAAGGGACAGGCTATCGGATTCATCTTTATTTATGGAATCTCCTATTCCGGAAAAGACAAGCAGATTTATCCTCTTAAAATCCACGAAAGGATCTTCAAGACCATTTTTTTTCAATAAAGGCGCATACTCACCACTTGTAATAAAAACTGAATGAATTCCTCCGAGTGAAAATCCCCAGAGACATAGTCTCTGGCAGGGAAAAGTTCTCTGGATGAAAGCAAGAGCGCTGCATTCGTCATAAAGGTCCTGGGCATAGGTCTTTTCCCGAAATGCTTCTTTTGCCCAGTCCATCCTATCGTCTCCGAAAAAAGAACGATCCCGGCGGATCCTGCTTGTTTCGACAAGGCACACTTCCACACCTTTTTCGAGCAGCATTGAGCCCAGCGTTCCGTACTTGTTGCCTTCATCGAATGAGCTGCATCCGTGGACTCCATGAAAAATAACAGTCATCCATCCTGAATTGGACCGTGACCGTGCATGTTCAATTATCACTTTCCTGTCACCAAAGGAGCCTTCTGCCTCGTAACGTTCTATATCAACCATGAGGATACCCCCCTGTTCTCAAATACACCCAAAAAGAGTCTCCGTAAGAGATAAATCACCAAGATTATAACAGGTGAAAGGCAAAGAAAACTTTATAATATTTGACAAACAGACCTGAAAGTAGTAAAAATTTCATTGGCTCTGGGGGAGTCGATGTGTATTGACTGAGAGGAAACTGAAAGTTTCGACCCCTGGAACCTGATCCGGATAATGCCGGCGCAGGGAAGAGAATCATTCCTTTCAAAAACAGTTCTTCCTTCCTGCCTCCGGCAATTCCAGTTGGAGGAATATTTCATGGAAAACAAAACAAGAATTATGGTAGAAGCAGGCCTTGCTGCAGGTCTTGCTGTTGCGTTGTCGTATCTCAGGCTCTGGAGAATGCCCCAGGGAGGTTCTGTAACCCTCGAGAACATTCCTCTGCTCATCTTTTCGCTGAGATGGGGAGTAAAAGCTGGACTTGGAGCTGGCACTGTAGCAGGGATCATCCAGCTCGTTCTGGGAGGATATGTCGTTCATCCTGTACAGGCTTTTCTGGATTATCCGGGTGCTTTTGCTGCCCTTGGACTTGCCGCAACTGTAAGAAAACCTCTCTGGGCTGGTTTAGCCATTGGGACTGTCGCAAGACTTGTCTGTCACATACTGTCTGGAGTGGTCTTTTTCGGCAGTTACGCTCCGGAAGGAACCAACGTGTGGCTTTATTCGACCTTGTATAACGGCAGTTTTATGATACCAAATCTTATTATAGCTATTGTCTTAACCTATCTGATATGGCCTAGATTGAAAAAAATTTAAGTTTTGAACAGAACCGGGACTTTGATCTAAAATGTCCCGGTCTAAACTGTCTGGGGGAGCTGAAACGGCTGAGAGGAGATCAAGGAAGGATCTCGACCCATGGAACCTGATTCGGATAATGCCGGCGAAGGGATCATCGCGATCTTTCCTGTTTTCCTCCCTCAAATAATCGGAGAACAACAACCCGGGAGGAAATAATATGCTTTCCATTGAGAACCTTTCCAAAACATTTGACAAAATGAAAGTCTTTGAGGATTTTTCTATCAAAATAGAGAACAATTCCTTTCACGTCCTTACCGGTCCCTCTGGCTGTGGGAAAACCACTTTTTTCAACATCCTTATGGGAAATACTTCAAAGGATAAGGGAACTATATTCTGGCAGGGAGAAAAGATCGATCATCTCGGCTCAATCGCGGCTTTTATGCAGCAGAAAGACCTTCTCCTTCCGTGGCTGAGCCTTTTTGAAAATGCCATGCTCCCAGTCAGATTCGGTTCCTCCGGATACTCCACGCAAAGGGTAAAATGCAGGGAACTCTTCAATTTTATGGGTATAGGAGGATTTGAAACCTTTTTCCCTTCCCGTGTCTCAGGAGGCATGAAAAAAAGATGTGCCCTTGCAAGAACTCTAATGTTCAACAGGGATGTCATTCTCCTGGATGAACCTTTGTCTTCACTTGATACACTGAGAAGATACGATATGTATTCACTTCTCCTGTCTCTGCAACAAAAGTTCGGTAAAACCATTCTAATGATAACTCATGACATTGACGAAGCTCTTCTCCTCGCAGACAGGCTAACTCTTGTTACAAATATGCCCATGAAAAGAAAACAAACCTTCAGTTCCTTTCCCCAAAAACCAAGAATCTTTTCAGACAGCAAACTCACAAGACTCAAGGAAGAGGTTCTGGCAAATCTTGAAGGGACATCAGCGATATGAAAACTAAAGACCTGATCATAACCTTAATTATATGTTCGGGTTTTCTGACAATCTGGGAATTCTCCTGCAGGTTTTTTAACATCGCCCCTTTTATTCTTCCTGCGCCTTCTTCGATAATAACTGTATTCTTTTTTAATTATGATCTTCTGCTGTTCAACTCTATGGTTACATTTTCAGAAATAGTTCTCGGAATAGTTTTTTCTCTTATATTCTCCGTACCTCTCGCACTTTTTATGTATCTATGTCCGGCAGCCGAGAGATCCTTATCCCCGTTTTTGATCGCTTCCCAGGCTATACCGGTTTTCGCCCTGGCTCCACTGCTTGTTATATGGTTCGGTTACGGAATAACAGGCAAGGTAGTAATGGCATCGCTGATAATTTTTTTCCCTGTTACAGTTAACCTTCTCGAGGGCTTTAAAAGCTGCGAGACGGAATATATAAACATGTTCAAAACCATGGGCGCCGGAAGTATGGATATCATTCTTCATCTTTTATGGCCGTGGGCTCTGCCAGGTTTTTTCACAGGTCTGAAAATAGGTGTATCGGTAGCGACCATAGGTGCTGTTATCGGAGAATGGGTTGGAGCACAAAAAGGCCTGGGGGCATTGATGATCCAGGCAAATGCAAGGCTGGAGGTTGATATGCTCTTTGCCGCAATTGCATGTTTGACACTGATGGGTTTATTCCTGTGGAAATCTGCAGGTTTTATCGAAAAAAAGGTTATTAAATGGAAATAATATTTTACAGGAGGTAAGAAAATGAAAAAAACGACTTTAGTTATATTCACTGTACTTGTTGTAATTGTTTCTGCGAACAGCGCTACCTGCCTCGAAAGGCTTGACCTGATGCTGGACTGGTTCCCGAATATTGATCATCTTCCTGTCTATGTGGCAAGGGACAAAGGGATCTTTGAAGAAAAGGGCCTGAAAATCAACATTCTCTCTCCTTCAGAAACCTCTGATCCGATAAAGCTTGCTGCCACAGAAAAGATAGACATAACCATTGCATACGAGCCTCAGGTAATAATTGCTGCGTCAAAGGGAATTCCTCTAACAGCTGGAGCAAGGTTGATTCGACATCCTCTTTCCACACTTCTTTACATGAAGGATTCAGGTATAGAAAAGCCTTCGGACCTTGAAGGGAAAATTATTGGCTACACAGTCCCCGGAATGATGGACCTTCTTTTTAAAGCATTCGCTCAGAAAAATGGAATAGAGAAATTCAAAATGGTAAACGTTGGCTTCTCCATTGTTCCTTCCCTTGTCTCCGGGAAAGTAGATGCCGTTATGGGACCGTACAAGAATTATGAAACTGTAGCCATGGAATTAGAAGGTTATCCCACAGGATTTTTTCCTGTTGAGGAGTGGGGCATTCCAGACTACGACGAGCTTGTTTTTATAACCTCACGGGAAAACAGTAAAAAGATGAGAAAAGAACTTGAGCTTTTTGCTTTATCCATAGAACAGGCAGTTCATCTTATCCATGAAAAACCGGGAACATGCCTGGATACTTTTCTGAGAAAAATTCCGGAAAGATCAAGAGAGCTTGAATCTAAAGCATTTTACAGAACACTGGATCTCTATGCTTCTGATGTAAGGATAGATCCCGAAAAATGGCAGAAATTTGCAGATTTTTCCCTTAATACAGGCCTTATAGAAGAACATGTAGATACAAAAAAGCTGATCAGTAACTGGAGGGATATGAAATGACAAAAAAAAATAGAGGAAATTTGACAAGGAGAGAATTCAGCTATAAAACCTGGCAAATTGCTCTCGCAGGTCTCCTTATTGCTTCAGGAGTACTTCTGTCTGGCATATCTATTCCCTTTGGGCCAACAAGATGCTTTCCTTTTCAGCATTCAGTGAATGTGATCTCGGGAATCCTTCTTGGTCCATGGTGGGGTGGTGGAATAGCAGCCATAATAAGTATCATCAGGGTAAGCATGGGAACTGGTACGATCTTTGCCTTTCCGGGAAGCATTCCTGGGGCTGTTGCTGTGGGATTAGCTTATAGGCTAACCAAAAGGGATTGGGCGGCTTTTGCAGAACCCATAGGCACTGGACCAGTAGGAGCAACTCTGTCTGCATTGCTACTTGGTCCGGCTGTCGGGCAGACAGCAGGACTCTGGGTATTATGGGGAGCCTTTCTTTTAAGCAGCATTCCTGGTGCATTTATTGGATTTTTAGCAATCCTTTTCCTCCGGAAAAGCCGATTAGCAAGAAAAAAGGAGAGCTAAAATCCGCTTTTGCAATATCTTCTGCATATTTCGTACAATTCAGCGGAGGACTTTTTTATGTTTTTTGTTCCAAAGATTGCTGATATTACAGATACTCCATCGGCACCTGATTGAAAGGCCTCGGGGGCATTTTTATGGTTTATGCCTCCGATTGCCACAACAGGTAAGGATGTAACATCTGTTATTTTTTTCAGACCTTCCGGACCAATTACCCTGGCCTCATCTTTGCTTCCCGTAGGGAAAAGTGCTCCTGCTCCAAGGTAATCTGCCCCGCTTTTTTCAGCTTCAACAGCTTCTTTAACAGTCCTTGCAGATACTCCAATTACAAAATCCCGGGGGACTATCTTTCTAACAGCGGAACATGGCATGTCCGACTGCCCTACGTGCACTCCATCGGCTCCAGAGGCCAATGCTATATCTATTCTGTCGTTTACGATAAAAAGTACTTTTTCTCTTCTGCATATTTCAGCAATTTCAGAAGCTGTTTCAAAAAGCTCCCTTCCTGACATTTCCTTACTTCTGAGCTGGACAGCAGTTGCTCCTCCATCTATTGCCGCCCGTGCCTGCTCTGCCAGATTATAGGGATCACCTGTTTTGATATCAGGTATTACATAAAGCATTAATGCCTCTCTTGTGTTCATTTACTGGCACACCTCCTGCCTTATGATCATTTCCCCAGGATTTACAAAGTCTCCCGGTTTCAGTAACGATAACTCGTCAATAAATGCAGAAACAAAAGAACCAGGACCTCTGGAAGATATCTCGGCCCTTTCTGAAGCTACAGAAACAGATAAAAGTCCTGCAAAGGCACCACTGAGACTATCTTCACAGGCAGCAGCACAGGAACACAGAATTGAACCGGTAGCACAACCTGCTCCTGTAACAGAAGCAAGGAGCGAACTTCCTCCTTCAATGCTCCAGGTAACATTTCCATCAGAGAAAAGATCCTTTTTTCCGGTCACTACAGCCACACATTTAAATCTTTTTGCAACTTTTTTCACAGTAACTACAGGATCATCTCCTGATACTGAATCAACTCCCCAGGTTTTTCCCTGCCCTCCCGACAGAAGGGACATTTCACCACAATTTCCCTTGATTATCGAAAAACTGTACTTTCCCAGAAGTCCATCCATCAGGGATGTCCGAAAAGGGGTTAATCCGTAACCCACAGGATCAAAAAGAACTGGTTTTCTGTCCTTTGCAACTGAATTTAAAGCTTTCTCCATTGACAAAAATCCTTCTTTTGTAGGGGTACCCATATTTATAACTATTCCCGATGCTTTTCCAGCAAGACATTCAGCTTCCTCGGGGTTCAGAGACATTATCGGTGATGCTCCTATGGCGTAACAGGTGTTTGCGCTGAAATTGACACTGACAACATTGGTAAGATGATAAATCAAAGGAGCAGAAACCTGAAGCTTGTTCCATACTTCTGAAGGAGTGTACTTCATTTGATCCACTCCGCTCTAACGGCATGTCCAAGGGGACCGTAGCCATGGCCAGGGCGAAAACTGTTTTCGAGGGCAAGTCGCAGATACTTCCTGCCTCTGGCAACAGATCCCGAAAGATCACATCCTGCCGCCAGCTCAGCAGTTATAGCAGAACTAAGTGTACATCCTGTCCCGTGGGTATTATCCGTATCTATCCTTTGCGAGACAAATAACTCAGACCGGCCATTAGCAAAAAGAAGATCTTTAACTTCATCCCCTTTCATATGCCCACCCTTGACAAGAACGGCCTCAGGACCAAAACCTGCTATAAGTTCCGCTGCTTTTCCCATCCCCTCGGCATCCTGTATTTTTATTCCACTCAGTATCTCCGCTTCTGGAATATTGGGAGTGACAAGAAGGGCCAGGGGAAGTAATTCATCTCGCATAACAGAAACTGCATCTTCCTCTATAAGGCTGTCACCACTCTGTGCGATCATTACAGGGTCAACTACCAGCTTACTTATGGAATATTCCTTTAATGCCCTGCAAAGGGTCTTTATAGCACCTGGTAGTCCGAGCATACCCGTTTTGACTGCTCCTGTTTCAAAATCGGAAAGCACAGAGTCAAGCTGATCTTTAATAATTTCTTCTGGAACGTTGTAAACGGATCTTACACCCATGCTGTTTTGTGCTGTTACTGCTGTTATTACTGACATGCCGAAGACCCGAAGAGCAGCAAAGGTCTTCAGATCCGCCTGGATCCCCGCCCCACCCCCAGAATCACTTCCTGCAACAGTTAAAGCTGTACCTCTGTAAATACCCATTTTCAGCACCTCCAAAATTAAAAGAACGTAATTTACTGAAACAAAAAAGACCCGCATGGAGAGCGGGCCTTACAGTTGTCCCTACGCCGGCATTATCCGGATCAGGTCACTGGGTCGAGATAAACATATTATCTCCTCTCAGCTGTTTCAGCTCCCCTTAAGCAAATTATATAAGAAAACGTTTATATCATTTCACACAGGTATCAGTTGTTTTCAAAAACATCCTCCTCGGAATCCTCTGAGAACCATTTAGCCCAGTCCACCCTGAGAAATCCGCTTACGACATAAATAGACATTGCAGCTATTATTGACCTGGAATGAAAACCGATAACCAGGACCATGGCCAAAACATAAAAAAGAACGACCTTCTTTCTGTCTGCCTTTTTCATTCCCTTGAGATTCCCGTATGGAATGCTGGATATCATTAAAATCCCCATACCAGCGCAAAGAAAAGCAGCCATAAATCCTGAAAGTTCTATTCCACCTATAACAAAGGAGGCGAGGAAAAGTCCCGCCCCAGGTATTGGTAATCCCTGAAAGGAACCTGGCACATGGATAATATTGAACCGTGCAAGCCTGAGGGCTCCGCACAAAGCAACAAAAGAAGCCAAGAGAGCCCCTGCTACACCGAAGAACCCCTGGAGATAGACCGAATAAAAAAGTATTGAGGGAGCCACTCCGAAACTGACAATGTCTGCAAGACTGTCATATTCAACGCCAAATTTGCTCCCGGCTCCAAGGCTTCTCGCAACTTTTCCGTCCATGAAGTCAAAAAATACCGCGATGAACACCAGCCATGCTGCAGGAAGAACAGACCCGTTCAGAACTAATATTACTGACAACATTCCACAAAGCAGATTGCCACTTGTTACCATATTTGGCGCTATTTCCCTGAAAGACAGTTTTTTATGATGCTTCCTTATTCTTTTCATCTTCAATCACTCCGATCACTGTCAAACCAGCCTTAACTTTCTGTCCGGATCTAACACATGGTCTTGTACTAAGGGGCAAAAGAACTTCAACCTTTGAACCTAATTTTATCATACCGAAGATTTGCCCCATTTTCAGGCTCTCGCCCCGGGTTAGTCTGTTGACGATCCTTCTGGCGATCAGTCCCGCTATCTGTACAGTAAGAACAGGACCATGATTCGTAACAAGACCAACATAAAATCTTTCATTGTCACTTGAGGCCTTTTTATTAAAGGCCATGAGGTGCTTGCCCGGAACATATTCAAGGTAATCCACCTGGCCACCAAGGGGTGCCCTATTGATATGGACATCGAGAACGGACATAAAGATCCCTATCTTCAAGGCTGGCCCTGTGTAGGGATGTTCCGTCCTTTCCACTTCCATGATCTTTCCATCAGCAGGACTGATAACCATATTATCTGTAACGTCTTCAGGAAGGACCCTTTCCGGATCCCTGAAAAACCAGGCCAGCCCTATTGCAAGAGCAAAAAGAAGCGGTGCTATAACTGGAACAATGAACAGACTTCCGAGGCCCATAAACCCTGCAAAAGCCGTTATTGGCCAGCCTTCCCGAGAGACCTTCATCAGTTCTCGATTTCCTCACTACAGACATCAGCCTGAATGATACATGCATCTACAACACTGTCTCCTTCATCAAGCCGGACAGTTATTGACCCCCTTGCCGATCTTCCCAGAATCGGTATCTGGTTCGAAGCAAGCCTTATTATTCTGCCTTTTGCTGTTATTACTATAACTTCATCAGTATCTGAAACTCCTGAACTTGCAACGATCTCTCCCGTAATGTTATTAAGATTCATGGCCTTGACTCCTCCACCACCTCTGTGGTGAGGTGTAAACTCATCGTATTTGGTCCTCTTTCCGAAACCATTCCTGCTAATTATCAGAGAGTTTTTGTTCTCGGTTACCACCTCGAAACTTATGATCTTGTCATCCCTGGATATTCGCATGCCTATAACTCCCCGGGCAGTTCTTCCCATGGGGCGAAATTCCGTTTCTGCAACCTTGAGAGCCCTGCCATGGGATGAGATGAAGAGAAGTTCATCCTTGCCTGAAGTCCTGTGTACCTGGGCTATCTCATCACCATCTGATAGCGAAAGAACTCTTCTTCCAGCACGGGTAAGGTTCTGAAGCTCTTCTATGGGAAGCCTCTTTGCGATACCCCTTCTGGTAAGGAAAAAGACAAATCCCGCAGTCTCAATTGCAGAACCCCTTATGGCTACAACCCTTTCGTCTTCTTCAAGAGAGATGAACCTGCCAATAGGTTTACCCTTGCCTGTTTTGGTCTCAGGTATTACGTACCCCTTTATCGCAAGGACCCTTCCCTTGGTTGTAAAAAGATATATGTCCTTGTGAGTGCTGGTAACAGCCATAAGAGAAATTTCATCTTCTCCTTTTATGGCCGCCCCTCTTCTTCCTTTGCCTCCCCTGCATTGTACTTCGTAATCCTCCAGGGGCTTTCTTCTCAAATATCCGTCTCTGGAAAGAACTACGACAATATCGCTTTCGGGGATCAACTCTTCCTCGGAAACATCTGCCACTGAATCCAGAATGGTACTTCTCCGGTCATCAGCGAAGAGTTTGCGCATCTCTTCAAGCTCTTCCCTTATAACTGAATCCAGAACCTCAGTGTTGTTAAGTATGGAATTGTATCTTTCGATCGCTGCCAGCAGTTGTGCAAGCTCGTCAAGAAGTTTCTGCCTCTCAAGGCCAGTGAGCCTCTGTAACCGCATATCAAGGATTGCCTGAGCCTGAATTGGAGAAAACTCAAGCTCTTGGGTCAAGCCTTTCCGTGCAAGATCAACTGTCTTGGATCCGCGGATTATTGATATTACCTTATCTATCAGGTCAAGAGCCTTAACCAGACCCTCTACTACATGCTCCCTGGCTTTTGCCTTATCAAGTCGGAAGGCAGTTCTCCTCCTGACGACTGTTCTTCTGTGTTCAAGAAATATTTTCAGGATATCCAGCAGCGAAAGGACCTTTGGCTGCCCGTCCACGAGGGCAAGATTAATAACGCCGAAAGTAGACTGAAGCTGTGTTCTTCTGTACAACTGCCTGAGGACAAGACTCGCATCTGCGTCACGGTGGATCTCCATTACGATCCTGAGACCATCCCTGTCAGATTCGTCCCTGAGATCAGAGATACCGTCTATGGTCTTGTTCTGAACTCCTTTTGCTATTGTCTCGATCATGGTAGTCTTGTTTACCATGTAAGGGATCTCGGTTATGACGATCTTTTCCTTGCCTCTCTGACTTTCCTCGATGTGACTTCTTCCCCTGACTATGACCTTGCCCCTGCCAGTTCTATAGGCATCAATTATTCCGTCTCTTCCAAGAATAAGTCCGCCGGTGGGGAAATCCGGTCCCGGTATCCTATCAAGAAGCTCACCGAATTCTATCTCATTTTCTCCTTTTTCAATAAGGTAGGTGAGACCGTCGATCACCTCGGCAAGATTGTGAGGAGGCATATTGGTAGCCATGCCAACGGCAATTCCGGAACTACCATTTACCAGCAGATTCGGAAATACAGAGGGGAGGAAGAGGGGTTCCTTGAGTGACTCGTCAAAGTTAGGTCCCCAGTCAACTGTGTCCTCATCTATATCATTCAGCATATATTCACCGATCTTGCACAGCTTAGCCTCGGTATATCTCATTGCCGCCGCAGAATCGCCATCTATTGAACCAAAATTACCCTGTCCGTCAACGAGAGGATAACGCATGCTGAAAGATTGTGCCATTCTGACCATTGTGTCGTATATGGCTGAATCACCGTGAGGATGATATTTACCCATTGTTTCACCGACAACCCTGGCAGACTTTTTATAGGACGAATTATGTTTCAGCCCCAGGTCCATCATGGCATAAAGTATTCTTCTCTGTACAGGCTTGAGGCCGTCCCTCGCATCAGGTATGGCCCTACCTACGATCACGCTCATGGCATAATCGAGATAACTGTTCTTGATCTCCTCAAGAAGAGGAAGAGAGATCACTTTCCCAAAAAGCGATTCACCTTTTTTTTCTTCCATATATGTCCAGCCTCCATTTTATTGTCACTCAACAATAGCGGCAGAACTTCTGCCGCTATTGTCATTGCCATAACTTATATATTTTACCATTTTATGAACTATTTTAAAGGCTTAAGTACATATTAAAACCCAATAGTGCTCTTATCAGTCATCTCGAGAAATAAGTAAGGTTTCCGTTTTTTTATGGAACCAAATAAAAAGGGAGAGGGAGGTCCTGTAGCCCCCCTCTCCCTTTTTAGAACAAAAATTACGGTTATTTGATCAGACAAGCTTCCTGTAAATAATCCCTTGCTATTACTTCAGCTTCTTCACCATTGTCATGTCTGAAATTAAGTGAAGACATGGTTGCCTCGTCTATGGTTCCACTGAGTTTTCCAAGAACGTCATCAAGGGCAGGATATTTTTCCAGAGTATCCATCCTTACAACGTAGGCTGCGCTGTAATCCGGGAAATAGCCAAGGTCATCCTCAAGAGTAACGAGATCAAGTTTTTTGATCCTCGAGTCTGTGCTGTAAGCTGCGATAGCGTCGACTTCTCCACCTGCGATAGCCATGTACATCATAGAATACTGCATCGGGAGGACATCATCGAACTTAATTCCATAAGCCTCGGACCAGCCTGGATAACCATCTGGCCTGGTATCAAAGTTCTCGTCAGTTCCGAGGGTCCATTCTCCTGCATATTCTTTCAAATCGGAGGCCTTCTCAATTCCAAGTTCCTCGGCTATTTCTCTTTTTATGGCCATTGTGTAGGTGTTGTTGAAACCAAGGGGCTCGATCCAGGTAAAGTTAAAGTTCTTCTCAAATCCCTCTTTTACCACTCTGAAAGATTCTTCACTTGAAAGATTGGGCCCTTCATAACGAAGTATCCCCGTAAGCTGGGTTCCTGTCCATGAAACGTAAATGTCCAGTTCATCACTGACCATAGCCTGATGGACAACTGAAGAAGCTGTGAAATCCGTATTTATGTAGGTATCAAGTCCCGTGTATTCTTCAACGAGAATGTTCGCCATCCATGCCAGAATGATAGCCTCGTTTACTGTCTGGGAACCAATTCTTACCTTGCCCTCGTACTCCATTGGATCAACATCCGCTGCCATTGCCGGGGCTGCGAAACCTGCCACCATTACCGTACATATCAATGCCAGAACCAGAATAATTTTTGCTGAAAAGTTTCTCATTATAAATCTCTCCTTTTCCCTTACGGGGGTTTTTAAGGTTTTACCGCTTTATGTTTTAAAGCTGCCTTTGCCATCCTTTGAGCTCTTCTTTCCGGACTGTAATGTGCCTGGAAAGTCTTAAAACCCTGGTCCGCAGCCAGGGCAAGCAGAGTAGCAGGAATAGCTCCAGCAAGAATTATCTCGTATCTGATCGAGGCCAATCCTGAAAAGATCAGCTTGCCGAGACCTCCGCCACCTATAGCGGAAGCCAGAGTTGCTGTACCGATTATCCAGACGGTAGCGACCCTAATGCCCGCAAGAATAACGGGCCTTGCAAGGGGTAACTGGACTGTCCACAGAATCTGGAAATCTGTCATTCCCATTCCTTTGGCGGCCTGAACGAGATGTTGCGGCACATTCTTTATTCCTGTATAGGTATTCTGAAGAACAGGAAGCATGGAGTATAGAAAAAGGGCACATATTGCGTTATCGTTTCCTATTCCGAAGAAAAAGATAAGAAAACCCAGAAGAGCAAGGCTGGGTATGGTCTGAAACACATTTGCCACACCAATAACATAGGGTGCAAGCTTTTCTCTGCGGGTTAGAAAAATTCCTGTCGGAATACAGACTGTAAGGGTTATGCAAAGAGCAATAGCCGAAATTGTAAGATGCTGCAGAGTCAGCTCAAAGATCCTTGGGTAACTTCTGGCAACATATTTTAAAAACAGTTCAATAAGACTCTGATCAGTCAACATTACGAACACCTCCTCCTGCCGGCCTCTTCAGTCTTCCAATTGTCAGACGCGCAACGCCTGCCTCGGTAATAACGCCAATGAAGATATCATCTTTGTCTATAACAGGTATAGAAAAGGGTTTGTCAGCAAGCATTTCTGCCGCATCCCGCATGGTAGCTTCCTCTATGTAGAGCTTTCTTTTGCGAGTTGCCGCTTCCCGGATCCTGCCCTGGACCCGTGCAACTCTCTTGACATCCCTCAACAACGCCATTCCGATCCACCGGTCATTCTTGTCAATTACCTGTATCGACTCTATGTCCGCGTTTTCCATTTTCTCAAGAACCTCCCGCGCATTTGTGTCGGGAGTAACTCTGTCCCAGGGATCCTCGATAAGAATAGAGACTGAGTCATCAGGTGAAATCTGGGAAAGCCTGTCTTCCCCGATAAAGTTTCGCACAAAATTGGTCCTGGGGTTTTCCTGGATATCAGTGGGTGTACCAATCTGTTCTATCTTTCCGTCCCTCATAATTACTATCCTGTCGGATATCTTGAGTGCTTCATCCATGTCATGGGTGACAAATATGATTGTTTTGTGAAGTTTCTGCTGAATTGAAAGAAGCTCATTCTGCAATACATCCCTGCTTATTGGATCAAGGGCTCCAAAAGGCTCGTCCATCAGAACAACTTCAGGTTCTGCAGCAAGTGCTCTAAGTACCCCTATTCTCTGTTTCTGTCCTCCGCTAAGCTGATCAGGTAATCTGTAACTGAATTTAGAAGGCTCGAGACCAGACATGGCCAACAACTCTTCTACCCTGTCCCTCATCCTTTTACGGGACCACCTGTGAAGCTTTGGAACCATTGCAATATTTTCTGCAACAGACATATGTGGCATAAGAGCGATCTCCTGTACCACATAGCCTATCCCACGCCTTAATTTGACGGGATCCATGGATGTAATATCCTTGCCGCCGAGATATATTTTCCCATAAGTGCAATCTTCAAGGCGATTGACCATTTTCAACGTTGTTGTTTTTCCGCAACCGCTGGGACCTATAAGGGAAACAAGTTCACCCTTGTTAATGACAAGATCAAGCTCATCAACGGCCTTTGTTCCGTCACCATAGACCTTGCTAACGTTGCTGAAAACGACCATTCCTTCATCTTTTCTCTTCTCCCTGTGATCAGGCTGATTTTCCTTCACTATTTAACCTCCTCTGCACAAGCCTTAAGAATATCGCTGATACCCTTGATAAGACGTTGATTCTGCTGCTCAAGACCGACAGTAACTCTTATTGCTCCGGAGAATCCCCAATTGTTACAGGGACGTACGATAATTCCAAGGTCCAGTAGTTTTTCTGACAGTCTCACCGCACTGAGAGGTGTCTCTACAAATACAAAATTGGTATGGCTCTCAACAGGTACAAGCCCAAGCTCTTTAAAATGATCTGTCAGCCAATGCCTGTCTTTTTTTATCTTTTCAAGGGCTTCCGTATATTCTTTTCTGTCCAGTTCAAGTGTTGCAAGGGCTCCGGCAACTGCTATTCTGTTTGCGTTGAAGGGCTCTGTGACAGTATCTATAACTGTAGCCATTTCTTCCCTGCACATTGCATAACCAAGACGACCTCCGGCAAGACCATAGGCTTTTGAAAAAGTTCTTATGGATATGACATTTGCTCCTCCCTCTATAAACGGGGCTAAATCTGGCAATAAATTTTGAGTTGCAAATTCAGCGTAGGCTTCATCAAGAACCACCCAGGCCTGAGAGGGAAGACTTTTCATCAACTTTTCAAAGGATCTTTTGTCAAAGACTGTGCCAGTAGGGTTATTGGGATTGCTCAACCAGAGTAGTTTAGTCCTCGGCCCTGCCTTTTCTGCCACTGCTTCAAGGTCGATGTAGTAATCATCTTTCATGGGAACGGAAATTATGCTTGCTCCCATAACCCTCGATATTTCATGGTACAAGTTGTAAGTAGCACTGGGAATGATCACTTCATCTCCCGGATCAATAAAAGCTTTTCCGAGGGTCTGAAGCATTCCTTCTGCTCCGTGGGATATGCATATATTTTCGCTTTTAACGCCATGAATGCCTGAAAGTCTTTCTTTGAGATGATAAAAGGAAACATCCGGGTAAGTGTTGATCCTGTCTACCTCTTCCTTCATTACTTTACGTGCATTGGTAAATGGACCGTAAGGGTTTTCATTGGAACCAAGCTTTATCACATCCTGGAGCCCCCTTTCGGCCATAACCTCCTCAATACTCTTTCCCGGAACATATGGCCTGACTTCCAGAACTGCCTTTCTTAATCCTTCAAGAGACATTTATCTCAAACACTCCTTAACTTTGATCTCAATAATTGTGGGGCCCTTCCTCTCAAAACTCTCTTCAAGTACTTCTTCAAAGTTCTCAAGGGAATCCAGGATCATGCCTTCCATGTTGTAGGCCTTTGCAAGTGCCAGGTAATCAAGACTTGTATGCTCCACCGCTATAATCCTGGCAGGTTCCCTGCTGGACTGATTACGTCGGATCTCGCCATAACCACAATCATTCCAGATAATTATTGGCAGGGGCAATTCCAGTTCGGAGGCAACGGCAAGTTCCTGAAGTGTAAACTGGAATCCTCCATCTCCAGCCAGAGCACACACACGTCTTCCCGAAGTGGCAAGAAGGGTTCCTATAGCTCCCGGCATGGCTGCTCCGAGGGTGCCAAAACCCACCGGATGAAGGAATGTAAAAGGATCGTAGGTCTGATATTCACTGACAGCGATATATGCAGGAGAAGTCATGTCAGCCCAGAATATACCCTTATCACCGATTTGGGAACGTATCTTTTTAAGCATCTCTGATACAAGATCCAGTTCTTTATCCATTCCTGTAACTGCAGGAAGAGAATTCCGAGCTTCCCTTATCGCCTCATCAACCCTGCGATATCTTTCTTCCGGTTCACTGGGAAGATCCAGCTCCTCTTTGAGCAATCGGGACAGGAAGAATTTGACTTCACTTTTGATACCAATGTCCGCCGTCCTCTGGTTGTAAAAGGCTGCTGGATCAGTATTTACGCATACAAGTTTTTTACCGAGGGTCAAAGACCTCTGCCAGAAATCGGTAGGAGACAATTCAGTACCAAGGGCCAGCACAAGATCGCTTTCAAGCAACATTTTCTGGACCGAAGGAAAATGTAACCTGCAGCCAAGGCTAAGGGGATCCCGCTCGTCTATAACACCCTTTCCAGCACATGTGGTAACAGTCGGTATGGCAAGTTGTTCACACAATTGTCTAACTTCCCTGGAAGCTGTAGCAGCACCTCCACCAGCAAGGATCAAAGGATTCTCTGCCTCTTTAAGAAGATTGATGACCTCTTCAACATCCTCGGATAAAAACGAAGAGACTCTATCAGGTTCTGCTGCAACATTACAACTATCTATATCTGACTCTTCAATAACGTTCTGGAGAATGTCAAGAGGTATTTCTATATGGACAGGTCCCGGCCTTCCTGAACCAGCAAGTCGATATGCTTCCGAAATTGCATTGCGTATCTGCCAGCCATGGTCAATGCATCTGCTTGATTTTGTTACAGAAGATGCAAAGTAAGTCGAATTTTTCATCTCGTGAAGGTAACCCGAACGGTAATGACGGGCTGAGGTCTCAACCTGGCTTGAAATAACCAGCAATGGTACTGAGTCATGATATGCCTGCCCCATAGGCGTTGCTATATTAGCAAGACCAGGTCCTGTGATAACCAGGGCCACTCCCGGTTTTCCCGTAGCCCTTGCGTGACCTATAGCCATAAAGCCGGCTCCCTGTTCATGTCTTGCAGCTACATGCTCCATCCTGGAATCATGTATAGCATCATAAACAGCAAGGTTGTGAATACCCGGGATACCGAAGATCCTCTCTACACCTTCATGCTGAAGTGCCTCAATTATTACTTCTCCACCTGTTTTTCTGTGCATAGTATCACCTTTCCGAATATAAATAGGCTTGTAACCAGATTCTGAAGTTCAAAAACTGCAAACCCTGTCTGTTCTTTTTTAAGGATATTAAAAACCGATATAAAAAGTCGTGGTAGTTCTCATAAATAAAGCGGTCCTTCTCCCAGGAAGGATTTGTGCATGAAAAAATAAAAATGGTACGGGAATAATGTAGGCAGGTATACCTTTAAGCTGCAAAAATGCGCTTTGTTTTACAAGGTAGTATAGTACACAAAAACATCCGCCATGTCAACGTTAAAGCCCTTAGTGTATACTTAAAGCTTATATTTAGAGGGTTGGAGAGGACCCTGCGGATACACGTAAATATTGAGGACAGTATTACTCATTACGATTATAATAAAGACGAATATATTTTTTCTATTTTTACAGGGAGGAGTTGATTACAATGAAAAAACAGGTATCTG
>CAZFJG010000022.1:0-19298 GCA_964519285.1 uncultured Synergistales bacterium
AGCTTTATTGTTAGTGCTCTCGGTTATTATGGTTTTCTCAATGTCGGTGACAGCTATTGCTGCTGATTCGATCAAATGGATAGGTCAGAGTTGTTTCCCGGTCCAGCTTCCTGTCGGAATGTACTTCCCAATGTGGGCTGACAAAGTAGAGACCATGAGTAACGGTCGCCTTTCAATCGAAGTCCATGGTTCAGGAGAGATCGTTCCAGGAACAGCAGTTTTTGATTCTGTAAGGGACGGAGTTCTTGACTGTGGTCAGAACACACCAGCATGGCAGAAGGGCCAGTATCCTGCTGGAGACCTTTTCTACACTCTCCCAGGTGGAATAACAGAAACGAATGATATTCTTGTCTGGATGTATGGTGGGGAAGGTCAGGCCCTTGCCCAGGAGATGTACGGAGATGTGATCAAGGTGTTCCCCCTTGGACTTACTCCTCCTGAAGAGATCTGGTCCACCAAGCCGGTCAGGACTCTGGACGATATCAAGGGTCTAAAGGTCAGGTCTGCAGGTCTCAGTATGGAGCTTTGGGAGAAACTTGGTGCTTCAGTTGTACTTCTTCCCGGAGGAGAAGTTGTACCTTCCCTCAGAAGAGGAGTCATAGACGCAGCCGAGTTTGCTTTCCCCAGCATGGATGTAGGCCTTGGACTTCATGAGGTCTGCGATTATGTTTTCGGTCCTCCTATCCACATGGGAGCAAACATGTTCCAGCTTGTTATCAATCCAAAAGCCTGGGAAAAACTTCCGGAGGATCTTAAAGAGATCGTTAAGAATGCAGCAATTGCAGCAACCTTTGAAGGATATGCAAGGTTCTGGGTTGACAGCATTAAGGCTTTTGACGACATAAAAGCATCTGGTGTTGAGGTTATTAAACTTTCTCCCGAAGATCAGCAGAAGGCTCTTAAGCTCTCCTACGAAATCCTTGAGGAGAAATCAGCCAAAGATCCTATGTTCAAGAAGGTCTGGGAATCTCAGAAGAAGTTCCTCGATTCCTATGTTGACTTCTACAACTTCACAAAGTTTGATAAATAGCATTAACTTTACGTTCTGTAACATACAGGCGGGTTGGCCCATTCTTATTGGGCCAATTCGCTGGCATAGGAGGTCTTAAGATCTATGGGACTTTTGGATATGATAGAAAGATTTAACGAAAAGATGGGAATAATCGGGGCCTGGCTGGTTATTCCACTGAACGCGGTAGTTGTTTACGAGGTTCTTATCAGGTATGTATTGAATAACCCTACAGATTGGGTCTATGACACAGCCTGGATGCTTTTCAGCGCCATGTTCCTCCTTGGAGGAGCCTATACAATGGTCAACAAAAGACATGTCAGGGTTGATATTATTTTCAGTTCTCTACCCGAGAAGTTCCAGGCCTGGTATGATATCTTCTTTTTTGCGGTCCTTTTTCTCCCCATTATGGGTCTTCTGACATGGAGGGCAATTGATTTTGCTGCTTTTGCATGGTCAACAGGAGAAAAACTTTCTACCACATTGTGGAATTTCCCGTCCGCACCGGTTAAAACTTTCATCCCAGTCGGTTTTGGAATGCTTTTCCTCCAAGGAGTAGTTGAACTGGCAAGAAATCTGCAAAATGCACTTAAAGGAGAATCGAAATGAATCCTCAAATCCTTGCTGTATCGATGCTGGCAATCCTGATCATCATGGTCATGTCAGGGGTTCGTCTCGCTTTTGCCATGATGTTCCTTGGAGTTACTTTCGGCCTGTATTACAGGGGACCGGCAATGCTTTCCCTGTACATGCAGAATACTTTCGGAACAATGCAGAACGAGATCCTCATCGCAGTTCCTCTTTTTGTCTTTATGGGGTGTATCCTGGAAAAAAGCGGTGCGGCGGAAAAACTTTTCCATACTATGTACCGGCTTTTAGGTCCCCTGCGGGGAGGTCTTGCTCTTACTACGATAATTATAAGTACGCTCTTTGCAGCCTGCACCGGTGTTATTGCTGCATCTGTCACTACCATGACTCTCATGGCACTTCCGGCAATGCTTCAGAGAAAATATGATCATGGATTGTCTACGGGAGTTGTCTGTGCTGGAGGTACCCTCGGAATTCTTATACCCCCCAGTGTAATGCTTGTTCTTCTTGGCCCCATGGCCAACCTTTCGGTGGCAAAGCTTTTTGCCGGAGCTCTTATGCCAGGACTTCTGCTAGCAACTCTTTATATCTCCTATATCATAATTCGGTGCTGGCTACAGCCTGATCTTGGTCCATCCATAACTGAAGAGGAAAAAGAGGAAGGAACAAAATCTGGACTTATTCTCCAGATGCTGATCTACATGCTTCCAATAATGGGTCTGCTCTTTGCAGTTCTTGGATCAATTCTTTTCGGGATAGCTTCCCCGACAGAAGCTTCTGCACTGGGAGGTTTCGGAGCTGTAATAATTGCACTTCTCTACAAGAAACTGACGATAGAGACCCTGCGCGGTGCTGTCTACGAAACAATAAAAGTCACATCCATGGTTTTTTTCGTCATCGTTGGAGCTTCAATGTTTACATCGGTATTTTTATTTATGAGAGGTGGAGCGCTTATTGAATCGGTACTGCTGGGACTTGGTCTTGGTAAATGGGGAATTATATTTGTCATGATGCTAACAGTCTTCATAATGGGTATGTTCCTTGACTGGATAGGAATCGTTTACATTATAGTTCCAATATTCCTGCCGATAGCTACCCATCTCGGACTTGATCCACTGTACTTTGTTCTTCTCATCAGTATCAACCTTCAGATGTCATTCCTTACTCCGCCTTTTGCTTACTCCATATTCTTTGTAAAAGGAGTAGCGCCTCCAAGTGTGACCACAAAGGAGATCTACTGGGGAGTGGCACCCTTTGTAACACTTCAGGCTATTGCTCTTGCCATGTGCATTATCTGGCCCGAAATAGTCATGTGGCTTCCGACTGTGGGAGTCTAATGATTGTGGAAAAATAGAGAGAAAAGATCAAAGGAGGTTTTTTTATGTGCGCCAAACCTGTAAAAAAGAAAGGGCCCTCTTCTGTCAAAAAATATGAGAGTAAGCTCCTGGAACATTTTTACGAGACTATGGTCAAGATCAGGTATTTTGAGTCAAATATTGAAAAGAAATTTCTGGCCGGAGAGATCCCCGGGTTCGTACATCTTTACATTGGAGAAGAGGCAACCGGAACAGGAATAATGAGCAATCTTACCCATACAGACTACATAGAGACTACCCACAGGGGACATGGTCATACTGTAGCCAAGGGTGCGGATCTCAAGAAAATGATGGCAGAGATCTTCGGCAAAAAGACCGGTTTCTGCAAGGGGAAAGGTGGTTCCATGCATATCGCGGATTTCAGCGTTGGAATGCTTGGTGCCAACGGGATAGTCGGCGGAGGGTACACCCTCGCAACAGGAGCCGGGCTTGCCTGTAAGATGCAGAAAAGAAAGGACATTTCCGTAGTCTTTTTCGGAGATGGCGCTTCCAACAGGGGAACTTTCCATGAAGCTGCCAATATGGCAGCAGTCTGGGACCTTCCTGTACTTTTCGTCTGCGAGAACAATCAGTGGGCGTCAACAACCCCTTATCAGACCACAACTTCAGTTGCTGATATAGCTGACAGGGCACAGGGTTATGGAATGCCTGGAGTAATAGTGGATGGCAACGATGTGTTCGCAGTCTACGAGGCAGCAAAGGACCTTATCGAAAAAATGCGCAAGGGAAGTGGCCCTGCTCTTCTTGAGTGCAAGACTTACCGTTTGAAAGGGCATTTTGTGGGAGATCCTGAAAGATACAGAACAAAGGAAGAGGTCAAGAAAGTGCAGGACGAGACCGATCCTATAGTACGTTTTGAGAAAAGGGTTCTCGACGAAGAAGTAATGACAGAAAAAGAACTTGAGGAGATCAGGAAAAGGGTAGAGAAGGAAGTCGATGAAGCAATCAAGTTTGCTGAAGAGTCTCCTGAGCCTGATTCTTCTGAAATATACCAGGATCTTTACGTGTAGGGATGGTGAATAGAATGAGAGAAATTACATTTTCCCAGGCTACTCTTGAAGCAATGCAGGAAGAGATGTCCCATGACAACTCAGTTTTTATCATGGGTGAGGATATAGCAAGACAGGGAGGAATATTTGGCCAGTTCAGCGGTCTTCCAGAACAGTTCGGTTATGACAGGATAATTGACACACCAATAACCGAAACAGCAATTGTAGGAGCCTGCGTAGGAGCAGCCCTTGCAGGAATGAGACCAATTGCAGATATGCATTTCGCTGATTTTGTCGGTGTTTGCATGGACGAGATATACAACCAGATGGCAAAGGTCCATTACATGTTCGGCGGACAGAAAACGGTGCCTATGGTACTGAGAGCTCCCGACGGCCTTATCAACCAGGCTGCGGCCCAGCACTCACAGAGCATGGAAGCCTGGTTCATGCACGTGCCAGGCCTGAAGGTAGTTATCCCTTCAAATCCGGCTGATGCGAAGGGGCTTCTCAAATCAGCAATTAGGGACGACAATCCCGTTTTGTATTTTGAGCATAAATCACTATTCAGACTTTCCGGACCGGTCCCCGAGGAGGAGTTCTTCACTCCTATAGGCAAAGCCAAGGTTGTAAAGGAAGGTTCTGATGTAACTCTTGTTTCCTATTCGCTCTGTTTCAATCATTGCCTGCAGGCTGCGGAGATGCTCGAAAAAGATGGCATAAGTGTCGAATGCATAGACTTGAGAACCATTTCCCCGATAGACAGGGAAACTATCCTTGAGTCAGTAGCCAAGACAAGCAGGCTTGCCATAGCCCATGAAGCAGTCAGGCAGGGCGGGGTAGGTGCTGAGATTTCCGCTCTTGTCGCCGAGGAAGGTATTGATTACCTCGATGCGCCTATCTTAAGGGTTGGTGCTCCCTTTACACCGGTTCCCTTTGCAAGGACCCTTGAGCAGGCCTACAGGGTAACTCCGGAAAAAATAGCCAGTGCGATCAAGGGAATGTTTTAAAACTGGAGGTTTTTGACATGTCCGAGGTTCGAGCTTCTTCAGCTCAGGTAACAGTAAAAAAGATAGTCGTCAGATTGATGCCAGGCACAGATCTTTTGACTGGTCTTATAAAGGTCTGCAACGATAACGACATAAAGGCAGGATGTATAACAGCTATACACGGAAGCCTTTCAAGTGCCCGCTTTGTCTGGGCGCTTCCGGCACCTGGTACAAAGATGAATGCTAAATACGGAGAACCCGTGGACATTGAAGGCCCCCTTGAGTTCATCTCGGGTAGCGGAATGATTGGTCAGTTCAGTGACTCTAAGGAACTTGTCGTTCATCTACATGGTGTTCTCTCAGATCCGGAACAGGGTTTTCACGGAGCTCACTTCGTTGAAGGCGGAAATCCTGTTATGAGTACCATGGAAGTGCTGATCGAAGGTTTTGATAACGTTGACATTCTAAGGGCTTTTGACGAGGAAACCGAGTTTCCGCTCTTTAACATCTACAAAAAGGGAGAATAGAAATGTCCAGACCGGCAGAGATAGATCTTTCAGGAAAAGTGGTTGTTGTTACAGGAGGCAGCAGGGGTATAGGAAGAGCTATAGTGAATTCCTTCTGCGATTCCGGGGCGACATGTGTCATTCTCGATGTTCTTGAAGATGCCGGCAAACAGACTGTAGAAGAACTAACCGCCCAGGGGAAGAAGGTCAGCTTTCTTCCCCTGGATGTTTCGGCTCACAGTGCAGTTCGGCAGGTTATGGACAGGATCTATTCAGAGCAGGGTAATATTGATGTTCTTGTAAATAATGCGGGAGTTACCCTTCCTAAGCCTTTTGCAGAATGTGACGAGAAAGACTGGGATTTTGTAACAGGGATCAATCTGAAGGGCTGTTTCAATACCTGTAACGCTGTCTTCCCGAGGATGATGGGAAACCGTTCCGGCAAGATAGTAAATATTGCATCAATTGCAGGAAAGCTTGGTGGCGGTTTCAGAGGTACTGCCATATACGCTTCTTCAAAGGCTGGAGTTATAGGACTTACAAAAGGTCTGGCACGGGAAGGTGGACCCTTCGGGATCAACTGCAACGCTGTCTGTCCGGGAGTTATCAGTACTGCAATGGGTAATTCCATTCCCGAGGAGCAGAAAAAACAGATAATAGCATCAACACCTCTTCGAAAATACGGAGACCCGGAAGAGATTGCTGACGTGGTAGTGTTCCTTGCATCGGAAATGGCGAGTCACGTGACCGGAGAGATCGTTGATGTGGATGGCGGCATAGTCAGGGATTGACGAATATTTCCAGAATTATTAAAGGTGGGATAACCGTGAAATTTGACTTTAAGGATAAAAATGTCCTTGTAACGGGAGCTGCCCGAGGCATTGGGCGGGCAATAGCCCTGACCTTTGCCTCTTGTGGAGCAAGAGTTGCGATAATAGACATGAACGTTGAAGGAGCAGAGAAAACAAAGGCAGAAATTGAAAAAGAAGGCGGAGAGTCTGTTGTCTTCAGTGTTGATGTGTCAAAAATAGATATGGTAAAAGAGGCAGTGGAAAAGGTGGTTTCTCTATGGGGAAGCTTGGATATTCTGGTTAACAACGCAGGTATTGTTTCTCCAAAACCTTTTCTTGAAACGACACAGGAAGAATGGGACAAGATTATGGGCGTTAATCTCAAGGGTGTATACAATACCAGTCTTGCTGTCCTTCCCGGCATGATAGAGAGAAAATATGGAAAGATAATCAACGTTGCCTCTATTGCGGGAAAAACCGGCGGAGGATTTTTCGGGAACACCCTTTACGGAACATCCAAAGCCGGAGTCATTGCACTTACCAAGGGGGTTGCCAGGGAGGCTGGCCCACACGGTATCAACGTGAATGCCATTTGCCCCGGACCTATTGAGACGCAGATGCTTGCTGATTGTCCCGAGGAAACCAGAGGGAGAATTCTTTCAGGAGTACCTTTAAGAAAATTCGGAGAACCCCAGGATATTGCCAATATGGCGATCTTCCTTGCTTCCGATTATGCCAGCCATGTAACGGGAGAAATAACAGATGTTGACGGCGGGATAATGAGGGACAACTAAAGTCTAAGGAGTGTTCTCTATGGGAAAAAGAATGAAAGCAGTTGTAAAGATAAAACCCGAAGCTGGAGGAGTCCTTCAGGACGTGCCGGTTCCCGGTCCGGGGCCAGGTGAAGTTCTGGTGAAGGTAAAGGCAACAGCTATATGTGGCACTGATGTTCATATATACCAGTGGAACAAGTGGGCCCAGGGAGCTGTAAAGAATTTTCCCCAGACAATGGGGCATGAATTCAGCGGTGTAGTTGAAGCTCTGGGAGAAGGAGTAACTTCCGTAGCAGTAGGAGACCATGTGGCCGGAGAGACCCATGGACCATGCGGAAAATGCTATCAGTGTCTTAACGGCCAGCAGCACATATGTGCCAACATGATGCTCTTCGGTGTTCACTGCGACGGTTGTTTTGCACAGTATACAGTGCTGCCGGAGATCTGTGCCAGGAAGATTCCCGAAACTCTTCCCTGGGATCATGCGGCAATGATGGAGCCTCTCGGCACAAGTGTAAGATCTGCCATGGAAGCAGAGCCTGCCGGAGCTGTTGTAGCTGTTATAGGAGCTGGCCCCATCGGACTTGGTGCCATAACTGCTCTTAAGGCTCTGGGAGCAACTACCGTCATAGCCAGCGATGTGTCAAAAGAAAGACTTTCAGTGGCCAGAGAAATCGGCGCCGATCATTGTTTCGATCCCTCCCGGGACGATCTGGTAAGTGAAGTTATGAAACTAACTGACAATGTCGGTGTTGATGCCTTTATAGATGCCTCCGGCAATTCAAGGGCAATTGCCGGAGGATTTGATATTCTTCGAAAAGGGGGCAGGGTAATTTTGGTTGGATTACCCTCAGAGCCTTTTACTATTGACCTTGGGCCTAAAGTTATATTCAAGGAAGCAACCGTTATTGGAATTCACGGAAGAAAGATGTTCAGCACATGGACTGTAATGGAAAACCTCATGGAAGCAGGTCTTCTCAAGCTTGAACCCATCATCACACATACGATGCCCCTTGACAGGTTCGATGAAGGTTTTGCTCTGCTTGAGGAAGGCAAAGGCTGCAAGATCATTCTTGATCCATGGGCTGGAGAATAATTACAGAATAACCCAGGAGTGATGGAAGGGATTCCCCTTTCCGGAACATCACCTGTTGAGGAGGATTTCCCATGGCAACATACGTTACAATGCCCAAGCTTGGATTGACCATGACAGAAGGAACTGTCACTGCATGGAATGCAGGCGAGGGAGACAATGTTAAACAGGGTCAGGTTATAGCAACAGTTGCTACAGACAAACTTACTTACGAAGTTGAAGCCCCTGAAGACGGTTCTTTATTGAAGATACTTGTAAAAGAAGGGGATTCTGTCCCTGTGGGAGAAAATCTCGCCGTCATCGGAAAAGCAGGGGAGAAAGTTGAAGACAGTGCATCTGCAGCAGCGGAACCTGAACCCAGAGAAGAAGAAAAAGTTGAAAAACTGGAAGAAACTGCAGAAGAGCAAAAGCCTGAACCGGAGAAAAAGACCGCAGGATCTGTTTCCAAGGGTTCCGTAAAGGCTTCCCCCCTTGCAAAAAAATGGGCCAGGATCTTCGGGCTTTCTCTTGAGGATATTGCAGGTACCGGTCCCGAGGGCAGAATAGTCAGGGATGACGTAATGAATGAGGCAGTAATATTCAGGGCATCTCCCCTTGCAAAAAAAATGGCCTCAGAGAACGAGCTGGACATTACGGAAATACCTGGAACAGGTCCCGGGGGCAGAACGGTTAAAGAAGACGTGATCAGGTTCATGGAAGAAGGTCGAGGTAAACCTAAGGCTTCTCCTGTAGCTGTGAAGCTCGCCGAAGAACTTGGAGTGGATCTTGCTTCCATTGAAAAGGACGGAAGGATAATGAAAGAGGATGTCCTGGCAGCAGCAGGTGTGTCCGAGGAAATTTCGAAAGAGCCTGAAGTTGCCGAAACTGTTATTGCTTCAGAACCGACAGGTGGGGAAAAGAGGGTGCCTCTTTCCGCGATGCGCAAAATTATTGCAGAGAGGATGACCCAGAGCGCACAGACTATTCCTTCTGTTGTGTTCAACGTGGAAGTTGACTTTACAGAGATCATTGCCTTCAGAAACCGCATCAAGGAACAGGTAGCAATATCCGGAGCAAAACTCTCTTTTAACGATATTCTTATGAAGATCTGCAGCAAGGCTCTAACTGAACATCCAATGGCAAATGCCAGCTATGACAAGGATAGCAGCGAATACATACTTCATTCCGATGTCAATATTGGATTAGCTGTTGCCGTTGAGGGTGGACTTCTTGTTCCTAATGTCAAGTCGGTCCAGAACAAGTCTCTCCAGGAAATTGCATCCGGGACAGACTCTCTTGTTGAAAGATCAAGGAAAGGTTCTCTTTCCATGGATGACATGCAGGGAGGGACCTTCACCATATCAAATCTCGGGATGTTTGGAATGCATGACTTCACTCCCATAATCAATCCACCGGAAGCCTGCATTCTTGCTGTTAACGCGATCGAGGAAAAACCTGTAGTCAGGGATGGTGAGATAGTTATAAAACCGATTTCTAATCTCGGTCTTACGGCAGACCACAGGATCCTTGATGGTGCAGATGCAGCGAAGTTCCTTGCGAGAATACGTGAACTAATCGAAAACCCCTATCTGCTTTTGGTTTAGCTTTTCCCGGGGGGACGGAAAGTATCAGTATCAATCCGTCGCCCCCCTGTTATTTCAGCCTTTATCGAGGAGGATTTTTTGTAAATGGCTACTACAGTCACAATGCCTAAACTTGGTCTTACAATGACCGAGGGTACAGTTACCGAATGGAAAAAGAATGAAGGTGAACCTGTTAAGAAAGGTGAAGTTATCTTCGTTGTTGCGACGGACAAGTTAAATTATGAAGTAGAGGCTGAAGCTGAAGGAATTCTGGCAAAGGTCCTTGTTTCTTCTGGCGACTCAGTTCCCGTATCCGATCCTGTCTGTATAATTGCTGCAGAAGGAGAAGATGTTGAAGTCCCAGCTTCTGAAGATAAAAAGCCCTCTGAAGAAAAATCGGCAGAAAAACCTGAAGAAGCATCAAAGCCTTCCAGAGAAACCATGAGAACGGAAAAAGTGGCTTCGGAAAAGACCTTTCTTCCTTCAGGACGAAAGACCCTGCTTGTTATAGGAGCAGGGCCTGGTGGTTACGTTGCTGCCATTAGAGCTGCGCAGCTCGGTGCTGATGTCACTATAGTTGACAGAAAATATTTTGGAGGAACCTGTCTCAACGTGGGTTGTATACCTACAAAAGTACTGCTTCATACTGTTGAGCTATTCAACGAAGTTAAAGAAGGAAAGGCCATTGGGCTGAAGGCTGACAATGTATCAGTGGACTGGGATTCTCTTATGACAAGAAAAGAACAGGTGTCCCAGCAGCTGGTGGAAGGTGTCAAAACCCTTCTTGCCGCAAACGGTGTCAAAATGATCACCGGAGAAGCTACTTTTGTTTCTGATAACAGGGTCAGGATATCGGGAACGGAGGGTGAACAGGAATTGTCCTTTGACAGTGTCATTATAGCAACAGGTTCCGAACCAGCAATTCCACCTGTTCCGGGAATCGAGTCCCAGGGAGTGATCACAAGCAACGAAGCTCTCAGCCTGGATTCTGTGCCGGAGTCCATGACAGTTATAGGTGGCGGGGTAATAGGAGTTGAGTTCGCATCCATATATGCGAGCCTCGGAACCAGTGTAACCATAGTGGAAATGCTGCCCGACCTTCTCCCAAACACGGACAGAGAAGTTGTTGAAGTACTGAAAAAGACCCTTCAGCTTAAGGGAGTGGAGATATATACTTCTTCAAAAGTCACCCGATTCAGGGATGAAGCAGGAAAAGTGGTTTCCGAGGTAGAGACAGATGGCGGCAAGGTAGAAGTTGTTTCTGAAAAAGTGCTTGTATCTGTCGGAAGGAAACCTGTGACTGCAAACCTGGGTCTGGAAAATACCGGTGTGAAACTCAACAGGGGAAGAATATCAGTTGACAGGTACATGAAAACTACAGGAAAGAATATCTATGCAATAGGTGACTGTTGCAGTCCCATAATGCTTGCACACGTAGCATCCAGGGAAGGCGAGGTTGCAGCTGAAAATATTCAGGGTCATTCCCAAAAGATGGACTACAAAACAACTCCCGGTTGTGTATATACTACTCCCGAGATCGCATGGGTTGGTATGACAGAGGAGCAGGCCGCTGAAAAAGGGCACAAGGTCAAAACTGGGAAATTTCCACTTATGGCGAATGGAAAGTGCCTCATTATGAACGATACTGCAGGATTTATAAAGTTTGTCGTTGATGCGAAACATGATGAGATCCTTGGAGTGCATATTGTTGGCCCAAGGGCCACTGATCTTATCGTTGAAGGGGCTCTGGCTCTGAGACTTGAAGCCACAATAGACGAAATCGTAACCACCATCCATGCCCATCCTACAGTGGGTGAAGCCCTTGGAGAGGCGGCTCTTGACGTCAACGGAGCAGCCATACACATGCCACCGAAAAAATAACAACCAGAAATACAAATTATAAAACTACCGAAGAGGCCGGAGATCCATCCGGTCTCTTCATTTTTTTGAAAAGATTGACAAAGTAGTCTTTGTTGGATAATCTAAACATGCAGGATATCCGTCATTTATATTATAATATGCAGGATATCCGTTAAATATTTCAGATAGAGAGTGATAGTTTTGTTAAAGAAAAAGATCGAAAATAATATTGGAATTATGTCTGCAGGCCAGAAAAAAGTTGCGAAATATATTTTCGAAAAACCTCTTGAAGCATCTTTTCTTACGGCGTCTGAGATAGGTAACAGGGCAGGAGTAAGTGAGTCTACCGTCATAAGACTGGCATCTGCTCTTGGTTATAACGGTTTCCCCCAGTTAAAGACAGCGATACAACATCATGTGATGGAACATCTGTCTACTATTGAAAGACACAAAGATTATGAAAAAGATCACGAGGAGAATTTTCTGGAAAGGATAATTGATTCAGCTTCGACAACCTTGTCTTTAACCAAGGTTCAAGTCCAGAGAGAAGCGATAAAGAATCTTGCATCAAAGATCATTAATGCACCCTCTGTCTTTATTGTGGGAAATAAAAGTTCCTATGCTTTGGCTTACTACTTATCATATTACCTTTCCTGGTTTATGTCGGGTATTAATTTGCTTGATAGTCATATGGCATACGAAAGCATAGTTTCAGCTGATAAAAAAACTCTTGTAGTTGGTATCAGTTTTCCCAGGTTTTCAAGATGGACAGTGAATGTCCTTTCCCATGCCAGGAATGAAGGTTTAAGTACCGCTGCAATAACAAATGATTTCAGCAGTCCCCTCGCTGAGGTTTCAGATTCTGTTCTTTCAGTTCCCTGGAATCCCGTATCTTTTATAGATTCATTCACAGCTCCCCTGTGTGTTATCAACGCACTTCTTCTTACGATAACCCATGATATGGGTACCCAAACAGATGATCAACTTGAAAAGCTTGAAATAATGTGGAAGGAACAGAACATTTACACATAAAACATGGGAGTCTTTTAGAAAACCAGAAAAAAGTCCAATTCTTAAGGAGTGAGTTGCTTGGTTGAATATGGTAATTTAATACCCCGTAACTTCAAAAACGAACTTAGAAAAGCTGTCAGGGCAGATGGAATCTACATTTATGACGAAGATGGCAGGGAATACATCGATGGTTGTTGTGGTGCTCTTATATCAAGCTTTGGCCATGGTAACAGGGAGATAATCCAGGCTGTAAGTGACCAGCTCAATACAATGGAATTTGCACACCCCTCAAGATGGCGCAATGATGCTATTGAGGAAGCTGCAAAAGAGGTTGCCTCCATTGCCCCGGGAGATCTGAATGATGTCTGGTTCGTCAGTGGTGGCAGTGAGGCTATTGAGTCTGCCATGAAACTCGCCAGACAATATTTTGTCGAAAGGGATGGAAAAGGATCTGCAAAATTCGTGACAATAGCAAGGTGGAATTCCTACCACGGAAGTACCATAGGGACTATGGCCCTTGCCGGAAGTATGGGACGTCGCAGATATTATTATCCAATGTTTAGAGAATATCCCAAGATCCCATCCCATTACTGCTATCGTTGTCCCTATGGGTTGAAATATCCAGGATGCGGAATGCGATGTGCCCATATGCTGGAGAGTACCATCAGGCAGATAGGTCCCGAGTATGTGGCTGCCTTCTTTGCAGAGCCAGTAGTTGGCTCTACGGTAGGAGCCCTTAATCCTCCCGAAGAATACTGGCCTATTGTTCGCGAGATCTGTGACAAATATGATGTCCTTCTCGTCGCTGACGAGATCATGACAGGAGTTGGAAGGACTGGAAAGAATTTCTGCGTCGATCACTGGAATGTAGTTCCGGATATTATAGCTTCAGCTAAGGCACTTTCCGGAGGATATTCTCCAGCAGGAGCAATAGTGGTTTCTGACAGAATAACTGATGTTCTGAAAAAAGGATCAGGTCATTTTGTGCATGGTCATACCTACAATGGAAATCCTGTTACTGGAGCTGCTGTTGCAGCATCAATAAAGTTTATGAAGAAGAACAAGATAGTAGAAAATGCCGAAGTACAGGGTGTCTACCTGGAAGAAAAACTTGAAGAATTGAGAGGTCTTCCCTACGTTGGAGATATAAGGGGACTTGGCCTCATGAGAGGGATAGAGTTAGTTAAAGAGAAGACAACAAAACAGCCATTCCCGCCTGAAATGAAGGTCGCTGCCAAGGTAACTGAAACACTCATGCAGGAGGGACTTGTAGTATATCCCGGGACTGGAATGATTAACGGAGTTGAGGGTGATCAGTTCATGATAGCTCCACCTTTGATAGTAACCAGGGAAGATGTTGATGATATATTTGATCGCCTGGGAAGAGGTCTTGGAAAATTTTTCGAGACTCTTTAATCTGATATTAATGGGAGGTGAATTATTTTCAATAAGATTAAAAAATTTGTTTTTTAATGCAGGCAACATTCAGGGGAATTTTTAAGAAGGGGGAAAAGAATAATGAAAAAGTATATGGTTCTGTTAGCTTTGGTAGTAGTTTTATGTTTTTCTGCAGCAGCTTTTGCTGTAACTTTTGTAACAATAGGATCAGGAGGAGTAGGAGGTACCTACTATCCTCTGGGAGGTTCCATGGCAGAGGTCCTTTCCAAAGCCGACATCGGTATCAAGGCAAATTCCAGATCCACCGCGGCTTCGAAGGAAAACTGCAGGCTGCTCGCAGCTGATAAAGTCCAACTTGGAATGGCGATGGGGTCCAGCCTTTACATGGCCTATAATGGCACTGATGCTTTTGAGAATGACGGAGCTCTTGATCTATCAATTCTTTTCAACATGTACCCTGCACCCCAGCATCTTGTGACAATTGCCGGAACGGGTATAGAGAGTTTTGAGGACCTTAAGGGCAAAAAAGTCTCCATAGGTGCTCCAGGAAGCGGCAATCAGGTTTTGACCAACATGATTCTTGAAGCTGCTGGAATAGATCCTGAAGAAGAATATAAAATGCAGCAGCTTACACAGCCGGAAGCAGCAATGGCCCTGAAAGACGGAAATGTTGACGCAGTTTTCTGGAACTTTTCTGCTCCAGGATCTGCTGTAATGGAAGTAGATGCAGTAAGGGAAGTTAAATTGATAGACCTTCCTGAAGATATTATTAAAAAGGTAACAGAGATGCATCCGGAGGTTTTCGGTTATACCATGAAAGCAGGTACTTACGACGGAATAGATTATGATGTACGTACAATAGCTGATGGTAATTACATGGTAGTAAGGTCCGATATGGATGAAGATCTGGCTTATAGCCTGGTCAAGACTCTGCTGGAAGCCAGGGACAAGTTCATGGATGTAACTCCTCAGGCAGCACATTTCGTACCAGAGGAAGCCAGTGTTGGTATTATCCCATTCCACCCTGGTGCTGTGAAATATTTCGAAGAACAGGGCATAGACATGAAATAGTCATTTAACCTGCAAGGGAGGACTTGCATTACAGGTCCTCCCTTAAAACATTTTTATGTTCGTAATTTTGGGAGGATGGAATTCGATGAACGAAAATACTGAAAGCCAGGTTAAGGAATTATCCATTAAAGATGATTTAATGGACAAGCTTGAAGGTGGTAAACGAAACCTCTCAGGCTGGCAGTATTATCTGGTTGCCGGAATTGCCCTGTCTGCTTCTCTTTTTCATCTTTATACAGCCTATTTTGGTCTTCTTCCGGCCATGTACCAAAGAGCTGTTCACTTGATGTTCATGGGTACGTTGATCTTTCTGATCTACCCGGTTTCCAGAAAAAGGCCCTTAAATAAAATAGATCCTTGGGATTGGGTACTTGCAGGACTTCTTATTGCAGGTTGTCTTAATATATTAATGAACTGGGAAGCCATAGCGAATCGTGCAGGTGCACCTATTACTTCTGATATATATCTGGGCGGTATAATGATCGTCCTTGTAATTGATGCAACAAGAAGAACGGTAGGTTGGCCTCTTCCTATTGTTGCGTTATGTGCACTGGCATATGCCTTATTTGGACCATACCTGCCAAGTATGTTCGCTCACGCCGGTTTTCCCTTCAGTGACCTTGCTTCCTTTGAATATCTGAGGACCGACGGTATTTTTGGAGTGCCTCTCGGGGTCTCTGCAAGCTTTATTTTCCTTTTTGTCCTGTTCGGATCTATTTTAAACGTTTCGGGAGCCGGACAATTCTTTATCGACCTCGCCCTTGCCCTGACGGGTAAAAGTAAGGGGGGCCCCGCCAAGGCTGCAGTTGTTTCAAGTGCTTTGATGGGAAGCGTATCCGGTAGTTCTGTGGCAAATACTGTTACTACAGGTTCTTTTACGATCCCGTTGATGAAAAGCGTGGGATATCCTGCACATTTTGCTGGTGCAGTAGAAGCTGCTTCCTCAACGGGTGGACAGATCATGCCACCGGTTATGGGTGCTGCAGCATTTGTAATGGCCCAGTTTCTTGGAATTTCCTACTGGACAATAGTAGTTTCCGCCTTGATCCCGGCCATGCTTTACTTTTTCTCCATCTTTGCGATGGTCCATTTCAGGGCTGGAAGAGAAGGAATAGAAGGTATCCCCGCAGATAAACTTCCAAAGGCGAAAAATGTTCTGAAAAAAGGATGGCATCTTCTTCTCCCGATAATAATCCTGATAGTTTTTCTCGCAATGGGCTACTCTGCTATCAAGGCAGTTTTCTGGTCTATAGTCTTTCTTCTTGCAGCCAGCTGGATGGGAGACAAACAATACAGAATGACCTTCTCAAGGACAATTAAGGCCTTTATAGCAGGGGCAATAATGGCTGTTGAAGTAGCTGCAGCCTGTGCATGTGCTGGCCTGATAATCGGAGTTGTAGGAATAACAGGTTTGGGGCTTGCCTTTACTTCTTTCATAATAGACATGTCCCATGGCATTCTGTGGCTTGCTCTGATACTCACGATGATTGCGTCGATCATACTTGGCATGGGTCTTCCAACGACAGCCAAGTACATAATTTTGTCAACTCTTGCAGCGCCAGCAATACACGAACTGGGAGTACCTATGCTTGCAGCCCATCTGTACATTCTATATTTCGGGGTTATTGCAGATGTTACACCTCCTGTTGCGCTGGCAGCGTATGCAGGTGCCGGTATAGCAGGAGCAAATGCCATGAGAACAGGTTTTGCGGCCCTTGGTATCGCCATAGCAGGTTTTATAGTGCCGTATATGTTCGCTTATAATCAGGCTTTACTTTTCCAGGGTCCGTTATTAAGGGTCGGATTGTCTACCTTGACCGCTGTCTTAGGTGTTATAGCTTTGGCAGCAGCAGTTCAGGCTTTTTTCAGAAGAAAACTCAATATGGCAGAAAGGATACTTTTTGCTGTTGTTGCAATAGCACTTATCAAGCCTGGATTTAAGTCTGACATCCTGGGGATTGTCTTTCTTTCTACCATGTATTTCCTGCAAAGGGCAGTTATAAAACCGAAAGAAGAGAGGAGTGAGTCTTAAGATGCCGTCTAAGATGATTAAACCTGTCATGTCAGCTGAAGAAGCTGCAAACCACGTAGTCAATGGTTCTTCAGTAATGGTAGGGGGGTTTAACTATGGAGGAGTACCCTACAGTCTTGTTGATGCATTGGTTGAAGCGGGTACATCGGATCTTGAGCTGATCGCCAATGATACCCTTTATGAGGGTGTCGGTCATGGGAAGCTTGTCCAGACAGGGCAGGTCAGGAAGGTAATAGCATCGCATGTTGGATTGAACAAATCCACGGGCAGACTTTTCAACGAAGGCAAACTTGATCTTGAACTTGTGCCCCAGGGTACTTTTGTTGAACGCATAAGAGCTGGCGGATTTGGTTTGGGGGGTATTTTAACCCCAACGGGAGTAGGAACAGTTCATGAAGAGGGAAAACAGGTAATAGAAACAATGGGTAAAAAATATATTCTGGAGTTACCGCTAAAGGCGGATGTGGCACTAATAAGAGCATACAGGGCCGACAGGTTCGGAAATCTTACATATTTTGGAACAAACCGCAATTTCAATCCTCTTATGGCTACCGCAGCAGATATTGTTATTGCCGAGGTCGATTCCATTTGCGAGACTGGCGGTCTTAATCCCAACGAGATCGTAACACCAGGTATTCTCGTGGATTATCTTGTTTTGAAGGGGGATTCCTACTATGCTACCCGAACTTGATAAAGATGTTGTAAGGAACAGGATCGCAAAGAGGATAGCCCTCGATTTTGAAGACGGATCTGTAGTTAATCTGGGGATAGGAATTCCAACCCTGGTTTCTGATTATATCCCCGAGGATATTCACATAACATTTCAAACAGAGAATGGCGTAGTGGGAGCCGGGCCAGTTCCGCAAGTTGAGGATTTTAGATTCATAGGAGCAGGTGGAAGATGCCTCAGTCTTTTGTCGAATGCATCTCTGGTTGCAAGTGATTTCAGTTTTGGCCTTATAAGGGGAGGACATCTTGATGCCACTGTTCTTGGGGCTCTGCAGGTAGATTCACAGGGCAACCTTGCCAACTGGTGGATCCCGGGAAAACTTGTTCCAGGAATGGGTGGAGCCATGGACCTTGTTACAGGAGCAAGAAGGGTGATCATAGCAACAACTTTGCTGACGAAAAAAGGAGAACCAAAGATTCTTGAAAAATGTTCCCTTCCTCTGACGGGGGTTAGGGTTGTTGATACTGTAGTTACAGAATATGCCCTATTCCGCGTAATAGATGGTGAATTAACCCTTTGTGAGGTTGCTCCAGGTATAACAGTGGATGATATAAGGCAGAATACCTTTTCCGGGATCAAGGTTCTTGATGAAGTGGGGAAAATGACAGAATCCGAGGAAAAGCAATCATTATAATGGAAAGGAAGTTGTGTAAATGGGAAAACCGGTAATAATCAGTGCTTGCCGCACACCGGGTGGGAAATTCGGTGGTTCCTTTTTAAAACTGGACGCTCCGGAGCTTGGAGCAATAGCTATTGCAGAAGCGGTCAAAAGAAGTGGTATCTCCGCTGAAGATATCGAAGAAGTAATTATGGGAAACGGCTGGCAGGCAGCTGTTGGAGCAAATCCTGCGAGAATAGCCATGTTCAGGGCCGGGCTTCCTCAGTCAATTCCAGCCTTTACCATAAACAAAAGATGCGGTTCTGGTCTGAAAGCTGCAATGATAGGTTCCGATCGTATAAGACTTGGAGATGCCAAAGCCATAGTTGCGGGTGGAATGGAGAATGCCTCAAATGTGCCTTACGCACTTCCTGAAGCTCGCTGGGGACACAGAATGGGAGAAAAGAAAGTTCTCGACGTACTACACAAGGACGGTTTCATGTGTCCTCTTGCCAATATGATGATGGGAACGGCAACAGAACTCCTTGTTGAAAAACATGGAATTTCGAGAGAGGAACAGGATGAGTTTGCCCTGAGAAGCCATCAGAAAGCAGTAGAAGCTACTGAAAAGGGCTACTTCTCCGAGGAGATCGTTCCTGTTTCTGTAAAAGACAGGAAAAAGGGCGAGATCCTTGTCGATGCTGACGAGATCCCAAGAAAAGATACTTCATTAGAGAAACTGGGCAGGCTTCCTGCTATCTTCAAGGAGAACGGTACAATTACAGCAGGTTCAAGTTCAGCTCTTTGTGATGCGGGAAGTGCCCTGGTCGTGGCTGATGATCAATGGGCAAGGGCTTCGGGTTATACTCCCCTTGCGGAGATAGCAGGTTATGCAAGCGGAGCTCTGGAGGCTGAGTACTTTGGC
>CAZFJG010000023.1:0-19209 GCA_964519285.1 uncultured Synergistales bacterium
CCCTATGGCAACAAGAACTCTTCCTGTTCTGATCATTGGCTGAACTCCTCCTGTAATGATATTTTCCACAAAATATTATTTTAAATTTATTTTTTATGCTGTTAAGGATACTCAAATTATTATAGACTAAAAGTATAAAGGGATTTTATCATTTTGTAACTTTTCCCCAAAAAATCTTGGTGATATTTGCTTGTGGTGCAGTCATTTTTCAAAAATACATAAAAGGAGAATTATCATGGCCAAAAAAAGAAGGGAATCGAGAACCTTTGGACTGCCTCCGGGAGCGCTGGTGCATGTTGGGGAAAGATGGACCGAGAAAGTCGACATTACCCTGCTGCAGTTTGATACGGAAAACCTTGATTCCTTTGAATTGAAAAAAGTGTCGGAATGCAGGGGAAAGGTCGAAAAACCTCTCGTTTCATGGCTGAATATTGACGGCCTTCATGACATAAACATTCTCGAAGAAGCCGGAAAGATCTTCAGCATCGATTCCCTTGTGCTCGAGGACATCCTGAACACAAACCAGAGACCGAAGTTCGAGGAACACGATCATTTTGTGTATTTCGTTCTGAAAATGCTCGATTACGATACCGAAGAAGAGGAGATAACAAAAGAACAGGTAAGCATGATCCTTATTGACAGGATACTGGTATCTTTTCAGGAAAGACCAGGTGACATATTTACTCCTGTAAGAAACAGGCTCAAATCCTCCCTTGGAAGGATTAGAAGATCAGGAAGCGATTACCTGATGTACACCCTTCTGGATTCGGTAGTTGACAGGTATTTCTCTATACTTGAGATAATCGGGGAAAAGATAGAGAAACTGGAGGATTCACTCCTTGAGGATCCGTCAAGTGCCACTGTTAACGAAATATATTCCTTAAAGAGGGATCTTCTCGAGATGCGGCACGCTGTATGGCCCCTTCGACAGGCCGTAAGCTCCATGGCCAGGTCAGATTTACCGGTAATTTCAAAGGACACGACGCCCTTCCTCAACGATCTTTATGATCATATTATCCAGGTGATCGATACTGTGGAGACCTACAGGGAAATGGTGACGGGAATGATGGACCTGTACCTCTCATCGGTAAGTAATAGAATGAACGAAGTAATGAAAGTGCTGACCATAATAGCTACCCTTTTCATACCACTAACCTTCATTGCAGGCATTTACGGAATGAACTTCACCTATATGCCGGAACTTGACTGGAAATGGTCATATCCTGTGATATGGGCGATAATGATAGGAATTCTGGGAGTGATGCTTGTATGGTTTCGAAAAAAGAAATGGCTGTAGAACCGCTACAGTATGTCACCTTAAAGGTATGAATATCTTTCTGTTCCTTTCCCTGTCTACGACCCTGTAGATCCTGCCTTTCCGCCTGTCCCAGGCATAGGTTCCGTTGTTGGCTATTCCTCCCCAGGCGTTCAAAAAGACAAAACCTCTGGACATTGCATATTCATAACCTATATATCCCCTGACTGGAGAGGCTAGTGGGAGATTACCCTCTATTCTGGCCTCCGGCCATTTTCCATAGTCAGGACTAAATCCTTCTGATTCCAGAGCGGAGATTATCAGCTCATATTTTGCCGGGGCTGTATTGATAAAGTACATTTTACCCCTTGAGGAATCTGCAAGGTCGTTGAGAAGTTCCCTTGCCAGCCATTTTGCCCCTTTCTCATCTTTTCCCGCAAGTCCCAGGGCTGCGACGTAAACTCCATCCACTGCAGCAAGGGGCGACGGAACAAGTGAGGGATACATCATTCCGGAGACCTCTTCCCACCTTGAAACATCACCTTGTGGATATAATCTCTGGATAAGAAGAAGGGCATTGGCTATCTTTTTTTCACAGGAAAACCCATTGGCAAAAAGACCTTTCCAGAGAAGCAGGTCCTTTTTACCGGTATCGGCAATAGAGAGAAGCTCTATTTTCAGTTCTTCTGCCTCAGCTCCATGAAGCTTCTCTTTTTCGTAAGAAGCAGCAAGTTCATCAAAAGTTGTACTCTCGGCTAAAGCTGGCAGAGAGAAGGTTAAAACTGCTATAGTAATAATAACTGTTGTATAAGAAAAAATTTTTTTCATTAATAATTCCTCTTATTGTCTTATAACGTATAATTTACCCAAAGTAAACACTATAATGTTATCACATCAAATTCCTGATACAATCTTAAGTCTACTTTTTGTTCCCGAAACGGGTTTTACAGGTCACCTTAAGGGATGCGATAGAAGAAGCAATGGAAGAATTCCCTATCATATCCTGTATTCTTTCGGCTTCCTTCCTTACTTCTTCCTGGTCCACCCTGATTCTTGTGCTTTTATTTTTTCCCCTTTCAGAACTCTCATTTCTGCCAGAGTTCACGTTTCCAACAAATACCCGGATCCCGTCGATATCAAGATCCCAAACTTTCTGCAGCACAGAAAGAATCGCCCTGCTTTTCATCTGTATATGCTGTGCCGCAGGAGGACTGGAGGCACAGACGGATATTTTTCTGTCCTCCATGGATACCACCCTTGACTTTGAAGCAAGCCGGGAACCAACTATACGAGACCAGTTCTGTCTAACTTTTTCAAATTTCATCCTGTTAATGGTCCCTTTAGGCATGGAAACAGAAAGAAGAGCGGATATGTTTTCCGGAGAATCCTTTTTTCTAAATCTCTTGCGTATCATGATCTTCCCTTTTCCTCGAATGAAGATAAATAGACAAAAGATGCAGATCTGTTGGAGTAACTCCCGAGATGCGGCTGGCCTGTCCAAAAGTTGAAGGTTTTACGGCATTCAGTTTCTGCCTGCTCTCAGCAAGCAATCCCGGTACACTGGAATAGTCGAAATCAGAGGGTATTTTAACTTTTTCCATCTTCTCAAGCCTTCTCACCTGTTTCATCTGTCTGTCAATATAGCCCTTGTATTTTATCTCCACGGAAACACTCTCTTTTTCTTCCTCTGAAAGCTCCAAAGGAGGGGGACACCAGGCTGCAACAAGGTCGTAATCTACTTTGGGCCTGCTCAGAAGAGTTGAAGCTGCAACTGTCTCTTTCAAAGGAGAAGACCCGGCATTTAAAAGATCACTGTTCAGACCGTCAAGGGGTTTTATCTTTGTAACTGATAACCTCTCTATTTCCCTGTCCATGTTCTTCCATTTTTCAGAAAGAAGATTCCACTGTCCATCATCAAGCAGACCAAGCCTTTTACCAAGGGGAGCGAAACGCTTGTCAGCGTTGTCGTGCCTCAAAACTAGCCTGTACTCACACCTGCTTGTCAACATTCGATAGGGTTCCTTTGTTCCCTTTGTCACCAGGTCATCGATGAGAACTCCAATATATCCCTGGGACCTCGATACTGTCACAGGTTCTTCCCCTCTTATTCCAAGTACTGCATTTATTCCGGCTATTATGCCCTGGGCGGCAGCTTCTTCGTATCCGGAAGTTCCGTTTATCTGCCCGGCACAGTACAAAGCTTTTGCCTTTTTTGTCTCAAGGGTTGGATAAAGCTGAAGGGGGGACATGTAATCGTATTCTATTGCGTATCCCGGCCTTATTATCTTAGCCTTTTCACATCCAGGAAGGGAATGTACCATCTCTTCCTGGACATCGAAAGGAAGAGAGGTAGAAAAATTCTGCATGTATATCTCTCTGCTGTTCCTTGCCACCGGTTCGAGAAAAACAAGGTGGCTTTCCTTTTCGGGAAAAGCTATGATTCTTGATTCTATGGAGGGACAATACCTTGGACCAACTCCCTTTATTTTTCCAGCGTAGAGAGGAGATCTGTCAAGGTTACTGTTTATTATATCGTTCGTAGACTTGTTGCTCCTTGTAATGTGACATGCAAAACCTGAATAGACTCTTTTTTCTCCCCAATGGTCGAAACAGAGAGGTTCACCGGAACTGTCCTGTCTCTGAAGGGCTTTCCAGTCCACTGTATCGGCATGGATCCTCGGAGTAGTCCCTGTCTTCATTCTGGATACCTCGAAACCGGCTTCAATAAGTGACCTGGTAAGTTTCGTAGCAGCAACCTGGCCCAGGGGACCTGACTTGAAGGATTTAAGGCCAATATGGACCTTTCCTCCGAGATATGTCCCTGTAGTAAGTATTACAGATTTTGCCTCAAATACCAGTCCAAGCCTTGTTCTGACGCCCTTTACCCTGCCTGATGCAATATTAAGATCTGTAACTATATCCTGAAATACATCGAGTCCTGGAGTATTTTCGAGAACCTTAACATAATGATGATGATAGTCGTTAAGGTCACACTGGGCCCTCAAAGCCCTTACAGCTGGTCCTTTTGAAGTATTGAGCCACCTTATATGAATAGTTGAAGCATCAGCAGCCCTTGCCTGTTCTCCTCCAAGTGCCGATATTTCCCTCGTAAGGTGCCCTTTTGCCGGACCGCCTATTGAAGGATTACATGCCATAAGAGCAACATTATCATGATAAAGGTTTATCATGAGGGTTTTAGCACCCATTCGGGCAGAGACAAGAGCGGCTTCACAACCGGCGTGCCCCCCGCCTACAACAATCACATCATAAACAGTATCAAACCCCATAAGAACTCACCTTTTTACTTTCTGAAAATTTTTCTGATCCTTCACTTCAGTAAGATAATTTTATATCATCTTGAAATCTATAACACCGAAACTGCCATAATCCGCTCGGAATGAACCCTTTGAAGCTGGAGTGACATCACTTATGGCCCCTGTAAAAAGGAATGATCCCTTTTTAACTGTATAACCTCTTTTTATTACACTATTAACAAGCCACAGTGCACACTTCCACTGATCATTTTTCCACGTGTTGATGCCATTTCCACTGGTTATCTTTTCTCCATTTTTGTAAAGAACTACCTCGATACCATTGATGTCAATATCTTTCAGGGCTACTGGTGTTCCACTGTGAGATCCGTATGCTATTACGCTGGATGCTGCCATGTCCGCCGCGGTAAAATTTTCCGTATCCTCAAAATTCCTGTCGGGAAATTCAATAACAGGAGCAACTCTGTCAATTATATCCTTCAGTTCTTCTTCACTTTCAAGCTCCCTTGATATATCTGAACCAGGAACCAGGGCTATCTCTGTCTCTATGACCATCTTTCCAGAGAAAGAAAGGGGAATGTCAGGCCCGTCAAAATTTCCTGAAGCATAGAGAATACCCGAAAGAGGCTCGCTACAGGAAAGTTTTTTCTGTGATTCTTCCTTGCAGAGTCCTGCCTTGAAACCAAAGATACTGTCAGATCTCAACCTTTTATCAAGATATCTTTTCTGTATTTCATATGCTTCATCAAGGGAAATATCCGGATATAATTTTGAAATATTTGGGATTCTTTTTCCTTGCAGGAAGGCTTTATAAAGATTATAAGCTGCTTTTTCTATTCTGTCGCTATCCTGCTTATTTATCATCTTAAAGCACCTCTTCCGTCAATAAAGCTTTCTTACATGGCCTTTTTCAACTGCCCACACATCACCTGGCCAATTTTTTATGTTACCCTCTGCAGTTGCTGCAAAGACCTGCCAGGAAGATTTGGCAAGGGTATTGACCATTATATTCCTTCCTTTCTCGTCAAGCTCGGCTGCTATTTCATCAAGCATGAGAACAGGTTTGCGTTTCATTCGGTGTTCAACTGTCCATGCTGCTGCTAACATCATGGCCACAGATGCTCTCCTTCTGTGTCCCCTGCTGAAAACTTCAGAAGCTGCTTTTTTTTCACATGTTATAACAAGATCATCCCTGTGAGGACCTACCATGGGAGACCTGTATCTCTTTTCATTGTTCTCACTTGCCCTGAGTGATTCCCAGAAATCCTGGTAAGGATCCTCTATACCAAGGGAACCTCCCCTTTTATGACAAAGACATAACTTCCCGGGAAGGAGTTCTGGAAAGGACGAAAGACCTATTCCGACAAGATCCGTAACTGAGGACCTCACAGACCATATCCAGGATACGAGAGGTTCAAGAACCCTTGAGGTCACTGAAAGATCTCCACCTTTTTTAAGAATTATAGACCTGTGTCTCAGTGTTTTTTTAAGATCGTTCAAACGCCTTGCGTATAAGGGAAATACAAGGGCGCATATCCTGTCAAGATATCTTCTTCTTCCAGAAGGAGAACCGTCGATGAGGGATAGATCATCTGGCAGAAAGGCCAGTGCAGGTATCCTTTCCCTGAGGGACGAAAAGGTCGTCCTTTTGCCATCACAGTAAAGAACTGTCTTTGAGGATATTCCCGCAAGAACTTCAAGAGATTCATCTCCTCCAAAAATACCTTTGAGCAATGTCCTTTCAGTGCTGTATTCCCAATTCACAAGGGAAGATTTTCTCAGTGAACGAAAAGGACCCCAGCCCGTTAGAATATGTATGGTCTCGAGAGTATTGGTCTTTCCCGATCCGTTCTCCCCTGTCAGGAGATTCAGTCCCTTTGACCATTCAAGGACCTGGGAGTCCATATTTCTGAAATTCCTGGACGCTGTTTTCAGAGAATACATGTTTTAACTGGAAATTTACTCCTCTTCATCTAAATCACTGTCTGAACCTGTTTCTGCCTCTGTGATCTTTATAGGCATAAGCATATAAAGGAAATCCTCCATGTCAGGCCTCAGCATTGTCATCTGACCCTCAGGACCATTAAAGGTCATGTATACTTCCTCACCTTTAAAAGCCTTGAGTCCATCAGCAAGATAGGATACGTTAAAAGCAATAAGAAGTGGTTCACCGTCAATAGTTGAATCCAGAACTTCCTTTACCTCTCCCAGTTCAGGAGCTCTGCCGCTCAGATTGAGATCTCCCTCTGGAGAAAGCTTCATTACCACCATTCTGCTGGAATCCTTCACAACTACATCAACTCTCTCCAGAGCTGAAACAAGATCTGCCCTTTTTAGTCTAATGGTAGTTGTGTTCTGAGGATTAAGTATCTTTTCATAATCAGGGAAGGATGATTCTATTCTTCTCGCTGAAAACTCTATTCCTTCCATCTGGAAATATGCTATTGAATTATCGGCCAGGATCCTGACAGGTCCATCAGGTTCCATGGAAGACAGAATTCTCTGAAGTTCTTTCATGCTGACCAGAGGCAAAAGGACTTCTGAAGGTGTTCCTGCAGATTCGACCACACATTTGGAGAGTGATAACCTTCTGCCATCAGTTGATACTACCCTGAGTTCTCTGTCCTTGAATTGAAATAGGGCAGCTCCAAGATATTTGGGAAATTCTTCTCCCACACTTCCAGCTACAGTACCCTCCGATATCATCCTTGATAGTTCAGAGACCTTTGTGTCGCACAGCATATCAGCAGTATCAGAAGAAGGGAGATGTGGGAATTCTTCTGAGGGATAGGTTGTAAATCTGTATCTGTTTCGTCCTGCCAGAAGGTTCCCTCTGCCTTTGTCGTTTATTGAAAGGCTAAAGGTCTGGGTAGGTATCTTTTTGAAAAGTTCACCAACGAACTTGACTGGAAGTACTATGTTTCCTCCTTCTTCTATGATAACTCCCCGGGCTGTGCATTTCACAGAAGTTTTCAGATCTGTAGATTCAAGTATTAGAGAATTTTCTTCGTTTACTTTACATAGAACACCTGAAAGTGAGTTTATTGTACTTTTGGTACTTGTTGCCCTTTCTGCCATTTGCCAGCTTTTCATAAAAGCATTTTTTTCGATTTCAAGCTTCATGGAATTATATCCTCCTTCTTATTAACCTGTTTAAAATATAAGAAATAGTAATATTAGTAGTAAGGCCTGTGTATTTGTGGAAAAGTAGTAATAAATATTACTGTGACAGTCTTTTTTATGTGGAAAAAATGTGTTGATTCAATAGTTGTTATTCACATTGTCCACATTAATATTGTGAAAAACTGGTACAGGTATTTTATACACAGAAAGTACCACTGTGAAATCACATCAGAATCACAGTTTTTCCTCCAGATTATCCACAGTCGCTTTTATTCTTGGTTGATCCTTTATAAGGGCATCTATTTTTTTCTGTGCGTGAAGAACAGTGGTGTGATCTTTCTTGTTAAATGCCATACCAATCTGCTGAAGGCTGGACTCGGTGTGTTTTCTGGAAAGATACATGGCTACCTGTCTGGCAAAGGCAAGCTCCGATGTTCTTTTACTGCTTTTAAGGTCCTCAACGGTGAAACCAAGGTTTTCTCCTACTATCTGCTGTATTGTTTCCACACTTACAGGTCCATGGGAAGCGTACTTTATAACGTCCTTCAGCCATATAGAAACGTTATCCACGGTCATAGGTTCACTGTTCAGTTCAGAACTGGCTATTACCCGGTTCAGAGATCCTTCGAGTTCTCTTATGTTGCTTGGGACATTATTGGCCAGAAAAAGAATGATTTCTTCGGGAATATCCACGTTTCTTGTCTGCGCTTTCTTTTGCAGAATGGCCACCCTTGTTTCATAATCCGGTGGCTGAATGTCAGTTACAAGTCCCCATTCGAATCTGCTTACCAGCCTGTCCTCGATGCTCTGGATCTCTTTGGGAGGGCGGTCAGAGCTTATCACTATCTGTTTTTTTGAATTATGCAGGCTATTGAAGGTATGGAAAAATTCCTCCTGGGTGCTCTCTTTTTTTGCCAGGAAATGAATATCGTCAATGAGGAGTATATCCACATTTCTGTACTTGGCCTTGAATTCCTGGGTTCGGTTGTTTTTTATTGAGGAAATAAGCTCGTTTGTAAATTTTTCCGAGCTTACGTAGGTTACTTTCATGTTGTCTTTCTTGTGATTGTCCAGGAAATAATGGCCTATAGCATGCATAAGGTGTGTTTTTCCAAGTCCTACACCACCCCAGATGAAAAGAGGATTATAGGCCTCTCCTGGAGTTTCCGCCACTGCAAGGCTTGCAGCGTGGGCAAGCCGGTTGGATTTACCTACAACGAAGTTACTGAAAACGTAATTTGCGTTTAATTCAGTTCTTCTTTCGAGAGGTCCCTTAACAGCCTTTTCTGCCCTTTCCTGTTCGTCCTTTCTTGTTTCTGTCCCTACCTTCATCTCTATCCTGTCTGCATAGCCATGGTCCTTTACTATGGAAACCAGGTCATTAATAAACCTGGAGGATATCTGTTCCTTGACAAAGATATTGGGGACGTCCAGGAAAAGGGTGTTATCTTCCAGTGCGATGGGAATACAGGTTCTGAGCCATATATCTGCGGCCCCCTTTTCAAGGCGCTTCTCAGATTCCTGTATAATCTCTTCCCATATTTCCTTGATATTATTCTCCAAAATTTCCACTCCCGATAATTTAAAATTAATAAAGACTTTATTGTCCACAAAATCTATCCACATATACACACCTATTCACCTTCTCTGTGAATAGGTGTTCCTCTTTGGTAAAAAACCTGTATCGATGGTAACAGAGAAATATAACGGAAAAAAACTGTATTCTTGACTAATATGAATCAAAAGGTAATACGTGAACTTTAAGATTTATACACAATTTATTAAAGAATGTGGATAAATGTGTCAAACAAAGCTGATTATTAGATGGTATTTAATATCAGACCTCTATAGAGTCATATATCCCTGTTTCCTTAAGGGGAATGATACCATAGCAACAGTATCTTTTGTGCATAACCTGAATTATACCTCAATAAAAGTGGATAACATGAAATGTCCTTTTTGGTATAGAATGGTTCCTATATTATTTCTTTCCGGAGGTATCAATGGATCAGAAACTTCTGCATATAATCAGCCACACAGACCTTGACGGTGTTGTATCTGCAGCCCTTGCGTGGCATATGAATTACGGTCACTTTCCGATAAAGATATCCCTGACAGGATACGGAATGGTGGATAACCTTGTTCTGGAAGGTATCAGTCAAGATCAGAACATGATAGTACTGGACCTTTTCTGTCAGAAGGATAAAACAGTTGATTTAATAGACAGGTGGTACGAAGAAAAGGATGAAGGTCCCTTTATCTTTGATCATCATCAGAGCAACTTTGGCCGCTTTGCAGGAAGGCCCTGGCTTGTGTTGGATTCTTCGTGCTGTGCCGCCAGGGTCTATTACAGGTGGCTTCTTGCTCATCCATCCTGGATAAGGAACGAAAAAGCAACGGAGAACCTGAGGGATATTGTAAACATAGCCAATGACAGGGATATGTGGATCAACAGTATTCCTGAAAGCAGGCTTTGGCATGCTCTTGTAACACTTTGTGGTCCCTGGGGTGTTTTTGCCAGGCTGGTTTCTAACCCTTCAGGAAAACTTACCGAGAAAGAATATGAAACGGCTGTGGAATTTGTAACAGAGCAGGAAGAGCGTTTCAAAAAGGCTATGGAAGGTCTTAACAGTACCAGTTCCGGAATAGTCTTTATTGGAGATGGTGTCCTCGACTTCGGTGATGTATCGGATTTTGGAGGTAGACTACTTGACAGTGGAGAAAAGGTTCCGATGCTTGTGGCAGTTGCTGCCAGAAAGCCAACAGGAGAATGGGCAGTATCTCTGAGAAGTCGGGAAGGAGAAGCGGGCAAAACCGTTACTATGCTCAAAGACGGGAAAAGGGTAAGAGGTGGTGGACATGGTGATGCTGCTGCCCTCTATTTTCCACCTTCCTACAGTGAAAATCGCATAAAGGAAAGCCTCGAAGCAGCGTTACACACAATAAAGGAGAAGGACAGACCTACAGGCCAGACACTGGGTGATATTTTTATGAAGGCAATGGACGATAAAAAAAGCTAAATACTACATCAGGACAGGATAAAACAGAACAATGGTAGGAAAAATGATCTTTTCGATTGTGCTCATTATATCTGGCCTTTCTATTGGATATTCCGTAAGTTTACTTACGGAAAAGGGAAAACTGGATCTCTTTACAGACCTTCCTGAATTAAGAAAGACCCTTCAGAAAGGTGTTCTCCTGTATATAATTCCCATTACAGTGATGGGTGCCCTCTGGATAGTTGATTTTAACGACAGCAGGCTTATCTTCTTTCCGGCGATGGGAATAGTTCATTATTTCGCAGGAGGTTTTCTTGCTATTGGAGCGGCTTTTGCAATGAAAGCTGAGAGAAAAAAGACAGGCTCCCTTTTCTGTTCAGGTTTTTTTACTAACATTGGATCAGTGGGTGGATTGATAACTTTCATACTTATAGGAGAAGAAGGGTATGCCCTTGTTCCATTTTACAAGCTCTTTGCAGAGGTAATCTATTATTCTGTGGGTTTTCCCATAGCAAGTTATTTTGGTCACAAAAGACAGGAAAAGGAGAGTTTTGCAGAAGTTATTGCCAGGCTTGCCAGGGACCCTTTTATCAGAGCAGCTGTCTCCGCCGTAGTAATTGGAACTTTTCTTAACTTTACCGGCATAGAAAGGCCCGAATTTTACAGCTATGTAAATGCCCTGTTAATTCCTTTTGCTTCCTTTGTAATGCTTACAGCTATAGGACTTGGAATGAGGTTCAGCAGGATAAGATACTATTTAAAGGAAATTTTGTGCATTGTTGTTATAAGATCCGTATTTCTTCCGGCTATTCTTATAACCCTGGCATTGATTGCCGGATTTGGAGAGGTTTCTTCAGGTCTTCCCCTTAAGGTTATTATCGTTCTTTCCTTTATGCCTGCAGCTTTTATTACACTGCTTCCGGCCTCCATATATGATCTGGACCTTGACCTTGCAAATGCCTGCTGGCTTGCAAGTACCCTCTCTGTAATAATTTTTATTCCTGTTATCTATAAGTTGATAAATCTTTTAACCTGAATAATGGTAAAATAGAGTAATAATAATTATTACGGAAGGTGATGTATCTGATGGGTATTTACCTGAATAATGCTGCTACAAGCTGGCCAAAGCCGGAAGTTGTTCCCGGGGCGATCTACGACTTCATAACGGGTGGAGGTGCTAACCTTGCAAGGGGTGCAGCAGCAAAAAGGGATCTTGGAACAATGGACATGGTTATCTGCTGCAGGGAAAAGATATCGGAGATGTTCGGAGGTTATTCCAATTGCGATCCCAGATACGTTACTTTTACATCCAACATAACTGAATCTCTGAATGTTGTTCTGAAGGGTTACTTAAAAAAGGGAATGAAAGTAATAACCTCGAGTATGGAACACAATGCTTCCATGCGACCTTTGAGAAGGCTTGAAAGCAACGGTATCATAGATCTTGACGTAATAGAATGCGATATAGAGGGAGTTCTGAAAACAGAAAAGCTGCGCAAAGCCATGGAAGAGAAAGAATATGACCTTATGGTATTTACTCATGCGAGCAATATCTGTGGAACTGTTCAGGATCTTCCCGCCATATCTTCACTCTGCAACGAATTTAAAGTCCCACTGGTGCTGGATACTGCCCAGACGGGTGGAATAATACCTGTGCATGCTGAGAAGCTCAATATTGCTGCCCTGTGTTTTACTGGACACAAGGGACTTATGGGTCCCCAGGGAATGGGTGGCATAGTCTGGAAACCTGACTTTGCCGAAAAGGTAGACTGTTTTATTGAGGGAGGGACTGGAAGTTTTTCACATCTCGAATTCCAGCCTGAAACAATGCCGGACAAGTTCGAGGCTGGAACTCCCAATCTTCCAGGTATAGCAGGTTTGCTGGCTGCAACTGAATGGGTCCAGAAGGAAACTCCCGAAGTGATACATGCACGGGAAAGGGAACTTGGGGAAAAGTTGCTCGAAGGACTTAAAGGGCTTGCAGGAGTTGAACTGGCTGGTAAAATTACCATGCAGGACAGGCTACCTGTATTTCCGGTAAACTTCAAGGACCATGATCATGCTGAAATTGCTGCACTCCTGGCGGAAGATTATGGAATAGAGACACGTCCCGGACTGCACTGTGCTCCCACTGCACACAAAACTATCGGTACCTGGGAATATGGCGGTGCCATGAGAATCAGTCCCGGTTATTTCAATACAGAGAAAGAAATTGATTCTTGTCTTGTAGCCCTGGAGGAGATACTATCTCTTCCCCAGAAAACGAGGTAAATTTTATTCATGGAAAGGAAGATCTATCCTGGTTATCGATCCTTCTATCACAGATGTTTTGTTAGCGTATCGCTTTTTAAGGAACAGGGTTAGACACACACCAGTTGAAAGGTCTGCGCCACTGAGTGACACAATGGGAACAGATGTTTTCATAAAGTGGGAACAGCAACAGATTACAGGCTCCTTCAAGCTCAGGGGAGCACTGAACAAGATGTTCAGCCTTAACGATGAGGAAAGAAAGACAGGTGTTGTAACTCCATCGAGCGGCAATCACGCCCAGGGTGTAGCTATGGCTGCACGAATGTTGGGAGTCAGGGCTGTTATCTGTGTTCCCGGTGTCTGTCCCCAGGCAAAGCAGAAGGCCATCAGAAGACTCGGCGGGAATTCCGTGGAGTTGAAGGTTGTGGGCCATTTTTATGATGATGCTGAAAATGAAGCGGAGAGGCTCGCTTCGGAGGAAGGTCTTGTTTTCGTGTCTTCCTACGAAGACCACCATATTGTCTGTGGAGCCGGTACTGTTGGTTTTGAGATGATGATGGATGAACCTGAACTTGACCTTATTGTTTCACCAGCCGGAGGAGGAGGTCTTCTCAACGGAATAGCTATCGCCGCAAAAGCCTTGAGACCCTCTGTTGAACTCTACGGTGTTCAGTCAGTTGCATCCCAGCCATGGATCAAGTCCTGGCCTTTAGGACATGTAGTAGACGTTGAATATGAGGATTCCCTGGCAGATGGGCTTACTGGATCTATTCCCCAGAGTCTTCTGGATCTCTCAAAAAAGAGGATCAAGGATTTTGTGGCTGTCGAGGAAGAAGATATTGCGAGGGCAATTGCCTTTATTCATAGAGAACATCACCAGGTGGCAGAGGGAGCCGGAGCTATAGGAGTTGCAGCCCTTCTCGCAGGCAAAATCCCTGTAAAGGGAAAAAGAGTGGGAGTTGTTATTTCAGGTGGGAACATTGACGAAGACAGGCTGTTACAGGTTCTGAATAATTATTAGAGGCATTTAGTTTAGAAAGAGCTGTAATCGGACGGAGAGAGGATTATTCCCTCTCTCCGTCCTTTCATTATTTTCTGTTCTTTTCGTACTTCCTTACGCTGTGCATGTCCTTATCCCCTCTTCCGGAAAGGTTTACCAAAAGGATGTCCTCCTTTTTCATATCGGGAAGGATCTTCAGGGCGTATGCAAGGGCATGGGAACTCTCGAGGGCAGGAATGATCCCCTCTGTTCTCGACAGTTTGTAAAAAGCCTCCATGGTTTCACTGTCGTCAACAGAGACGTATTCCGCCCTGCCTCCATCCTTCAAAAAGGCATGCTCTGGTCCAACTCCCGGATAGTCCAGCCCGGCAGCGATAGAGTAAACTTCTGCAGGTTCTCCTTTTTCATCCTCAAGGGTATAGCTTCTAAAGCCGTGGATCATTCCTGGTTTTCCTGATACAAGTGTCGCTGCGTGTTCTCCGTAGCCCATACCTCTTCCTCCGGGTTCCACACCGATGATCCTTACCGAAGGATCCTTTATGAAGGCAGAGAAGAGTCCTATAGCGTTGCTTCCTCCTCCAACGCAGGCCATTACTATCTCTGGAAGTTTTCCTTCCCTGTGGAGGATCTGTTGTCTTGCCTCTGTTCCGATGACGCTCTGAAAATCTCTAACCATTGTCGGAAAAGGATGAGGACCAAGAGCAGATCCCAGGAGATAGAAAGTGTCGTCGTCGTCTACCCAGGCCTGAAGAGCTGCATCAACAGCTTCTTTCAGGGTCTGCTGACCTTCCCTGACGGGTATGACTTCCGTGCCGAGTACTTCCATTCTCTCTACGTTCGGAGCCTGGCGTACTACATCAACTGCGCCCATGTAGACCTTGCATTCCATGTTCATAAGGGCTGCAGCAGTTGCAGAAGCCGTTCCGTGCATTCCTGCTCCTGTCTCGGCAATAAGTTTTTTCTTGCCCATTTTCTTTGCGAGCAGGGCCTGTCCCAGTGCGTTGTTGATCTTGTGGGCACCGGTGTGGTTCAGGTCCTCCCTTTTGAGAAAAAGTCTTCCTCCTCCCATTTCCCTTGACAGGTTGCAGCACTCGGTAATTGCCGAAGGTCGTCCCACGTATTCTGTTAGAAGTTGCTGTAGTTCTTCCTGGAATACCCTGTCATGTTTTGCTTCCCCGTAGGCAACAGAGAGTTCGTCGAGTCTCTTCTGGACGCCTTCTGGAACAAAGGAGCCGCCGTATTCGCCAAAAAATCCCTCTGCCATTCTGTTTTTCTCCGTCATAATTATCTCTCCTTCATGATATTTTCCTGCATAAAAAAAGGGCCCTGTCTCTGATCCTGACAGCGGCCCCGGTATATCCGGATACAAAAAGGCCGCGGTAAGCATAAAGCCACCGCGGCCTGTAAAAAACAGGTTATGGCGGTGGCCTAAGTCCACCACCACCAACCCTTATTCAGATTAAATGCATCTATGGATGTGGCTATTGAAAACGTTGACATTGTAAGCATCCTTTATCGTATATTTTTAAGAATATATTACACTTTTTAAATTCCGTCAAGTTAAACTCCTCAATCTGAGAATACTTTTCTAAGGTAAGATACTGTCTCCACGACTTTTTTCTCTTTTCCAGAACTGGCCATGGAAAGGGCCAGCAGAATTATAAGGGAGGTAAGTATACCCCAGAAGCCTGCGATGAGACCTAGAGGTGCCGGCCAGAAAAAAGTTGTGGCAATAACAGCAGCTTCACCAGCTATGGTTGCTGTCAAGGCTGCGGGTGAACTGACCTTGTCCCAGAAAAGAGGAAGGAACAGGACAGGAGCCAGAACAGCTGTACCGCTTGTCGAGATCTGCAGTATATTAAGGAATAGCCCCGGTTTTTTGAAAGCTATCCAGGCACAGATAACTCCAAAGACAAATACAAAAATTCTGTCTACTCTGTAAAGCTCTTCTTCAGAAGCTTTCGGTTTAACGAGTGGTTTATAGATATCCACCGTAAAGACAGTGCTTGCTGCATGGAGCTGGGAATCCGCTGTTGACAGGGCAGCAGCAAGGGCCCCTGCTATTGCAAAGGCTGCAATCCCAAAGGGTACATATTGAAGCAGCATCTCGGGAAAAAGTTTGTCAGCTGCGGTGCTTGCCGGATAAAGAAGCCTGGCAGCAACTCCTACACCTGGGACGAAAAGATAAAGGAAGGTAAGATAGATGGAACTGAATACCCCTGACCATTTGATAATAGTGAGGGACCTTCCTGCAAAATATCTCAGGAATACGTGTGGCATTGCTATCATTCCAAAGGTTATTGTGATCCATTGTGAAACCCATAACCTTTCGGTATAGGCACCTTTAAGTCCTGGCAGACTGAAAGCTTTTGGAATTTCTGCCACTCCCTTTGCGAAGGTTTCTCCGACACTGCCGAGAGAATTTGTAATTACGAGATAGCCACCTATCCACATTGCCAGAAACATGAAGATCCCCTGTATGGTGTCCGTCCAGGCAACTCCTCTCATGCCTCCAAGCCAGGTAATAAAGACCATCAGTACAAGGAATATGGCCAATCCTGCAGTAAAGGATATCTTTCCCTGGCTTACGACCTGGAAAAGATAAGAAACGCCGAGAGCCTGAATCGCTGTATAGGGGATAACAAAAAGGATCGCCACAGCTGAAACTATGTAGGAAAGAATTCTGCCTGCTCCCTCGGTAGAATATATTCCGTTAGTGTAGGCTCCAATGGAAAGGTAATTGTTTCTTTTTCCTATAGCCCAAACTCTTTTTCCAACCAGCCAAAGCAGTATTCCCGGTATTACGGTCCAGTGAATATTGTTCCACCAGCCCATTCCGTGGGCAAATACTGCCCCTGTAGTCCCCATGAAAGCATAGGAACTGTGATAAGTGGCGCTATAGGTAAGGAACAGGGTTAAAAGGCCAAGGGAGCCGCCAGTGGTAGCAAAATCCGAAATACTGAGCTTGCGGTACTTCGTGCTCATCCAGGCGACAAGTACCATCAGCAGGACCCATCCGAACAGGATGGTTACTCCGATCATCCATTTTTCCATGATCAGGCCACCTCCTGATCGTCAGTTTTTTCTTTGGATACCATGATCCCGAAAATGACTATCACAACTGTCCATACACCAGTCAAATAGATCCATATTGTGGGCCAGCCAATTGTGAGAGGGTTGGATTTGCAATAGCTGTTAACAATATTCAAAAAAGGCGGATTTGTAAAAAATAGAGCAATAACTGTAGCTATAAGAACTGTTTTTTCACATCGATTCATGGAATTCACCCTCTTTTTCTCATTTAAGATCTTCCAGTACTTTGACAAGGTGGTTCAGGAGATATTCGTGATATTTTCTGCCTTTTTCCGAAGTTGCCTCCGTTGGTCTGCCAGTTATTGTGTCACCGGTTTCCTCAAGAGTTTTGAGCTGATGAGCAGATGTGCTTGGAACGTAACATAGAGTATCAAGTTCCTTTGAAGGATCCACGTGATACAGATCACTATCCTCCGCGGGGTTGTCCCTGGCCTTCTCAAGCTGTACCAGTTCCGGATATTTGTATAGCATATGAGAGATCTCGATCTCCTCTGCATGTCCTACCTGTCTGAAATCAGGGTCTTTACGGGTCAGCTCCTTGCTCATGTAGGCGGGATCAAAAAGAACTATTTTTACGTTGAATTCTTCCTGAGCCTTTTGTGCGGCTATCTGCATCCAGGGAATATTAACAATCCTGTGACCGTTGATAACCAGAAGTTTTTTGAAGCCGTGGAGGCTAAGGGATCCAATTACGTCATAGAGAAGCTCTATTAGTATCTCTGGTCTTATACTGACAGTGCCTTTACGTACCAGGTGGTGGGGAGCCCATCCGTACCAGAGAGGAGCCGCAATTGCCACCTTTGTTCTTTCGCTTCCGTCTTCTGCCAGACACTGGGAAACATAGCTGTCAGTTCCCAGTGCGGCGAAATTCCCATGTTGTTCGACACTTCCGACAGGTATAATGATCCTGTCATCTTTTTTGAGATATTCCTCAACATCAGGACTTGTCATGTTCTGCAACCATAGTCCACTCAAAAGTACCATCTCCCTACAATTTAATAATTTAACTGATTGATTTTATCAAAGAAAAGGTGAAAATATCAACCAGCCGGAAGATTTGATGAAGAATCAGCTGGTAAAAAGGGTTTCAGGGCCGTTGTTCCAGCGCAGAATTTCAAAGGAGCCGTCGAAGTGTTCGACAAGGGCGGAACAGCTGTTCAGCCAGTCACCGCAGTTATAGTAGCTGGCATCTCCTATCAATCTTATCTCCGGGCGGTGTATATGTCCGCAGATAATACCATCTGTTTCCCTGTCTTTTACGGTTTTTCTGATGGAGTTGTCAAAATCACTTATCTTCTGTACAAAATCCTTGACCTTGTCCTTGATATAATTGGCCACAAAAAGCTGTTTTCCTGTATTTTTTCTGTACGAAAAAAGAGATTCCAGACCAGAGTTGATATTCATGGTGGCCTGGTAGGCAGTGTGCCCTATCTTGGCAAGATGTTTGCGGTACTGGTTTATTATGTCGAATTCGTCTCCGTGTACGAGCAACAGTTTTCTTCCGTCAAGGGTCTGATGAAGGGATTCCTTCAGTATCTCCACTCCATCGAAGGTCAGTCCCGAAAATTCGTCGAGAAAGGCATCATGGTTGCCGGTTATATACTGGATCTTTGATGCTCTTGACATTTTTATGACCCTTCTCATCAGGGGATGTCGTCTCAGGTTCCATCTTGCCGAATTTTTCCTGTTCCAGCCTTCGAAAACGTCTCCCAGGAGGTAAAGTCGATCACAGGAAAGTTCGGATAGAAAGGACGTAAGCTGGTCAGTGTGACACCACCTGTTGCCCAGGTGGATATCAGATAAAAAGACTGAACGGTAATTCATTGTCTTTCCTCGTTTCCTTTAAGATATCAGGAGTTAAAGCTTATCACAAAACTGTAATTTCCATATTTCCTTTATTAGTGAAAATAAGCCGTAATGAAATATTGATACTTTTACAATGTTCTGCCTTGAGAAATGCAGTATGGGCTGACCTCCCAACTAATTATTTTGGATTTTCGATTGACCCCGCAAACCCTGTCATACCATGCTTTTACAAATGTATGATGGGCTGACTTCCCATCAATTCCCTGAAAGAAAGTCTAAAGACGAGAATGAAATGGATATGCTATGATAAATCAAAGACGCATTAAAGGGAAAGGGAGATGATCCGAATGCTTGAAACTCTCGATCTTGGCATAAAAATGAAAAAAAAGGATTACAAGGATAAAATTGAGA
>CAZFJG010000024.1:0-18643 GCA_964519285.1 uncultured Synergistales bacterium
CTGGAATCAGAAGGTTGCAACTGGTTCGCAGTAGCGACTCCGGAAGAAGCGCTGGAACTTAGACAGAAGGGCATAAAAGGGAAAATCCTTGTATTGACCGCATCGCCAAAGGAAGCTGCAGAAGAATACATAAAAAAGGATATCCACGCATCATGTGGAGATTTCCGATTCCTTGAACACTTGAACAGAACAGCTCTCAGCATGGGCAAAAAGGCCAAAATACACCTCAAGTTTGACACAGGACTTAGCCGAACCGGTTTCCAGGGAAGGGAATTATCACAACTCTGTGATCTCCTGGACAGGTCCCAGGGAATAAGTATCCATGGTGCATACTCGCACTTTGCCACAGCCGATGAAGAGAATCCGGCCTATACAAGATGGCAGTTCTCGAGATTTACGGACTTCATGGCAATACTGGAAAAACGAGGATACAGTATCGATTTCAAGCATATCTGCAATAGCCCGGGAATCGTAAACTTTCCCGAATACTGCCTGGATGCGGTCAGGCCCGGCAACCTGCTCTACGGTTTGCCTAGCGGCAGGCGCTCAAGAGAGATACACATACGACCGACATGTTCATTCAAAACAAAGATAGCCCTTATCAGGAATCTCGAACCTCGAACAGGTGTCGGTTACGGTCTTAAATATATGACGAGAGGAGAAGAAAGGACAGGAATCCTTCCGGTGGGTTTTTACGATGGAATGTCAAGGCTTCTTTCGGGCAGGGCAGAGGTAATAGTCAGAGGAAAAAGGGCACCAGTCATCGGCAATATCTGCCTGGACCAGACTATAATCAACCTCGAGAGCGTTCCTGAAGCAGAAGAGGGAGACGAAGTAGTTCTTTTTGGCAGGCAGGAAGAAGAGGAAATAACAATAAAGGAGATCGCCGACAGTCTTGATACCATAGTTACCCAGGTGCTTAGCTTCGTGACTTCAAGAGTTCCAAGGATTTATATTTGACAGTATATTACCGAAATATAAAAAGTGCTATTTTAATTTCGTTACCCCCTTTTCGAGGCTGACCTGTTTTTAAAAAAACAGATTTGGATTATTGAGAATTTGCGAATTATTTTGACACTCGAATTAGACTCAGGTAATATTACTGATACATAACATTACAACACTCTGAGAGCCGTATTTTTTCAGGAGAACAGAGGGGGAAAGATCTTGATTTCCGGACCGCTCCGTTTTTGTTTTTTTCTCTTTTTACTCATAAAGGCGGTTCTATTCCGGAGGCAAAAGTTCAAAGACGGCCTCCTCTCCTTCCTTGGTCGTGGGACCTGATCCTCAAAAACCAGACCCTTGAATTTTACAAAACCGTGAGATTACGGAAACAATCTCTAAAATAAAACTGAATACTAAATCACCGGCAAATATTAACTGAAATCGAACTTTTAAATGAATCTTAAAACTAAAGTCAACAGGATTTTTCCCTGTAAATCAGTGAGATGCTTAAAAAGGTCTTTTAAAGAGTAAAAAGTTTGCGGACAGAGGGGAGTGTGGATTCGAAGAAAAGTTTTCTTGTTTAACCGGCAGATGCCGACATTTTTTGTAATTGTTCCAAATAATAGCTCAAAGAGGTGGTTAACCCAAAATGTTGAAGATAATGACAGGCGGTCTATGGAAGGCCCTTGCCTTCCCGCAAAAAGCTATAATGATCATTTCCTCTCTATCGGTATTGACTCTAATAGTAGTCCAGGTCTTTTTAAGATATGTTTTTGTAATGCCGCTTATGGGAATAGAAGAACTGGCTACCATGATAGGATTCTGGCTTTATTTCATGGGAGCATCATGGGGTACTGCCGACAGAAGTCATATAAAGGCAGATCTCGTGAATGCTTTTGTAAAGGATCCGAAAAAACTTGTCTGGATAAAAACTTTCACGGCTTTTTTATCTGTATGCCTGAGCCTTTTCATGACCTACTGGGGCTGGCAGTACGTGCTTTGGGGTTTTCAGAAAGGACAGACTTCTTCTGTTTTATTGATACCCATGGTCTATTCCCAGGTAAGTATTTTTATATGCGCACTCCTTATGGATTTTTACTTCACCGTTGAATTCCTTGACTATTTTGGCCAGGCCACTGGCAGAAGACCCCTTACTGTAGGAACCGAGCTGGAAGAAAGCATCCAGGAAGCGATCAAGGAGTCCGGTGCGGAAGATTTAGTCGGATCTGGAGACAACATTAGCAAAGACAGCAACAGGAATACGGAGGAATAGTTATGGTTATTGCTATTAATCTACTTCTGCTTATCGGACTCATAATGTTAGGCTTACCGGTGGCACTGTGTTTTATGACCGCCGCAATATATATGGGAATGGTTTACGGCTTCAGTTTTGGTTTCCTTCTTCCAGCAGGATACTACGCGCTTAACTCCCTTACCCTTCTATCAATGCCCTTTTTCATCATGGCTGGAGCTTTAATGTCATCCTCAGGAATTGCCGAAAGGCTCACTACCTTTGCCCAGGCTTTCCTCGGAAGGATGAGAGGAGGAATGGGTGCAGCCACCATAGTAGCCTGTGCAATTTTCGGTTCTATAGCAGGAACCTGTACCGCTGCTGTAGCATGTATTGGAGGCATAATGATACCCCGCCTTGAAACCTTCGGGTATCCAAGACCTTATTCTGTGGCAATAGTAAGTACGGCTTCAGTTCTGGGACAGCTTATTCCTCCCAGCGTACCGATGATACTTTATGCCTGGGTAACCCAGCAGTCAGTTGCAGCATGTTTCCTTGCCACGGTTGTTCCCGGTGTTCTTATGACCTTCCTGATGTGTGTGCTCAACTACTTTGAGGTGAAGAAAATACCTACGGTTACCGTTGAGCCTGCAATGCCCCTGGGTGAAACCATGAAACTGGTCGGCAGAGCAACAAAACACGGCATTTGGAGTCTCTTGATGCCTGTCATCATTCTGGGCGGTATCTACGGAGGAATTACAACTCCAACAGAATCCGCAGCAATAGCTATGTTCTATGCGATACTGGTAGGATTTCTGATCCACAGGGAGCTTAATCTCAAGACCCTTGGACACTCCCTGGTCTCTTCGGCTACTACAAGCGGAGTCTGCGCCCTTATGCTATTCTTCGTATCGATACTGGCCAAGATATATACCATGCAGCAGATTCCACAGCAGCTCGCCGATTTCCTTCTGGTTCTTTCAGACAACAAATACGTACTTCTATTACTGGTCAACGTTTTCCTTATAGTTATAGGTATGATGATGGACGATTTCAGCGGAACAATGCTTGCGGCTCCACTTCTTCTGCCCCTTATGCTCGAACTGGGAGTACACCCTGTCCATTTTGCAGCTATTGTAGGAACGAACCTTGGCCTCGGAAATGTTACTCCTCCATGCGCCCCAATACTTTATCTCGGAGGAAGAATTGGAAGAGCATCCTTTGATGAATACGTCAAACCTGCAGTTAAGATAATGCTTGTTGTACAGCTGCCTGTAGTTCTTATCACCACTTATTTCCCGCAGCTTTCCATGTTCCTGCCCAGGCTGCTTATGAACATCAAATAACACCCCGTAAAGAACTGAATCTGGGGATAATCATTCAAAAAACAAAGGGGGGAATGCCTGAATAAAAAGAGAGCGGAGATCAAGGGATAGAGTAAACGATAAGGAACAAATTTCAGGAGGTGTTTCGTAATAATGAAAAAGTTTTTAGCTGTTTTTCTGGTAGTAGCACTTGTGGTAAGTCTGGCGTCCATGGCAGTAGCAGCTCCAAAATGGAGATTCAAGGCAGGACATCCAAACCCTGTGGAAACACCCTATGATGAAACTGCCAACAAATTCGCCGAACTGGCTAAAGAGTACACCGACGGACAGGTAGAGGTCAGCGTTTTTCCGAACAACCAGCTCGGTGACTGGACAGAAACCTTCGAACTTATAATGAGAGGCAACGTTGAGATGGGCTTCCAGATAGCAAACGCAGCATATGATCCCAAGCTGAACTTTGCATACTACATGCCCTATCTTGTAAGAAACGTAGAAGAGGCCCAGGATGCCTACGGCCCTGACGGATGGGCTATGGAAGTTCTTCAGGATCTCTGGGCAGATCATGGCATCAAGGCTCTTGCAGTATTCCCGGTTGGTGTAGCAGGAGTATCCCTCAGTGACGTACCGGAAGCTCCAGGTGATCCCGATGTGGCCAAGGGTATGAAAATCCGTGTAATGCCCCTTAAGGCATGCGAACTCACCTACAAGAGACTTGGATATATAGCTACCCCTATCCCCTATGCTGAAACCTACAGTGCCATCCAGACCGGCATCGCTGATGGACAAATGGGCGGAGGATCCTTCCAGGCCTGGTCCTTCAGAGACGTTAACAGCGTTTGGGTAAGGTACAATGACTACTTCGAGAACCATTTTATAGTTATCAATATGGACAAGTGGGAAGATCTTCCCGAAGACGTACAGGCTGGCCTGCAGAAAGCAGCTGATGAAGCATCTGCTATTCGCTGGGAGCAGGTCGCTACCGAAGACCAGCATTACGTAGATATCCTTAAAAACGAATTCGACTGGACCATCGTAAATCTTACCGACGAAGAGCTCAGCGCATGTGCACAGGCCGTCCGTGAAGATGTATGGCCCGAACTTCGCGAGATGCTTGGAGAGGAACTTTTCAACAAGGCAATGGAAGGGGTAGGAATGACCAAATAACTCTTTCTCTTTATGCTTAACTGTAAAAACTCGAAAGGGGCGGGTATAAAGCCCGCCTCTTTTATTATTGGATAGCCGATTTTGACTTGAATCATTATCATTTTTCCTTCAGAATACCTGTAATAATTCAGAATAAAGGAGTTGAAAGTCAGTTGACTTCGAAAAAACTGGACAAATGCATGAAACTGGTTGAAGAGGACAAGGCTGTTACTTCTCCTGCTGCAAAGGTCCCCTATTACCCCCTTGTCGTCAAAAGCGCATCGGGTTCGATAGTAGAAGACGTTGACGGAAACAGTTATATCGATCTTCTTTCCAGTGCAGGAGCTATCAACACAGGTCACTGTCATCCCAAAGTAGTGAATGCTATAAAGAACCAGTCGGAAAAACTTATCCTTTATACCCACGCCTACATGTACCACGAACCGATCATTGAGCTGACAAAGGAATTGATAAAGATTTCACCGGGAGATTTCAGGAAGAGGGTTTTTTACGGCCTTTGTGGTTCAGATGCCAATGACGGAGCTATAAAGCTCGCCAGGACTGCAACTGGAAGACCCAAGGTCATATCCTTCATGAGAGCATATCACGGAAGCACATACGGGGCACTGTCCCTCAGCGCCGTGAGTCTTCCCATGAGGAGACACCTCGGCCCGCTGCTCCCAGATATCCACCAAGTTCCTTATCCGGATACCTACAGGACACCTCTGCCTGGAATGACAGAGGACGAAGTTGCAGATTTTACAATAAAGCAGATCGAAAATGCCTTTGAGTCCTATATCCCCCCAGATGAGGTTGGTGCCTTCATAATTGAGCCCATACAGGGTGATGCGGGACTTGTTATTCCACCCGTAAAATTCATGAAGGACCTGAAAAAACTTTGCGAGAAACACGGGATACTTTTCTTTTCGGAGGAAGTACAACAGGGTTTTGGAAGAACCGGCAAGTGGTTCGGTATAGAGAATTTCGACGTTGTACCGGATGGAATAATAATGGGGAAAGCCATGGCCTCAGGGCTCCCTCTCAGCGGAATGGTGGCAAGGGCAGAGCTTATGGAAAGCTGGGAAGCTCCTGCACACCTTTTCACTGCAGCGGGCAATCCTGTTTGCAGCGCTGCTTCACTTGCCACAATTAATGTCCTCAGGGATGAGAACATCCTGTCCCATGTGACCGAGACAGGGAACTACGCCATGGAACGTTTCAGAAAGATGCAGGAAAAATACGACATAATAGGTGACGTCAGAGGAATCGGTCTATCCGTTGCAGTAGACCTGGTAACTGACAGGGAAACAAAAGAACGCCACAGAGAAGCAGCTGCAAAGATCTGTTACAGATGCTGGGAAAAGGGTCTGCTCCTCTCTTTCTTCAGCGGTTCGGTACTTAGGTTCCAGCCACCCCTTGTTATAACAAGGGAACAGGTAGAGGAAGCCATTGGTAAGATAGACGAAAGTATCGAGGAATTCTACCGGGGAGATATTCCGGACTCTGTCCTTGAGACTGTAAAGGGCTGGTAGTGAAACAATAGCTGTAAATACGGGAGTGATCATAGTGACTGATAAAAAAATCCCGGCAGGAAGCTGGGTTCAGATCGAAACAACGATACTTGAGGCAGGAAAAAGGGCAGAGCATCTGCCAGAAGAAACGAAAAAACAGCCTCTTATGATGTGGGTAAAGGGCTTTCTTGAAAAAGATGCTTTTATTGGTGAACAGGTCTCTGTAACCACTATTATCGGACGTAAGATGGAAGGAAAACTTATGGCAGAGAATCCCCCCTACAGACACACCTTTGGGCGAGCAATTCCCGAACTGCTTTCCGTAGGTTCAGAACTAAGGGAACTTATCAAAAAGGGGGGAAGATAGATGAACGGCAGAAACTATAACGAAGTCATGGCCAGAAAGAACGAGATTATGAAAAAAGCCCTTGGCCTTGACTATGAAGAATTTGAAGGCAAAGGCATCAGTTTCGATTATGAAGGAATGATGAACAAGGCCGGTTATTCTATCGAGGAAGTTCAAAAGATACAGGAAAGCACCAGTGTGGGCAACACCCCGCTTTTAGAACTAAAGAACCTCACACGGGCAGCGAGAACCCTTGCAGGACCGGGAAAAGGTGCCAGGATCTTTCTTAAAGACGAAGCCAGCAGTCCTTCCGGAAGCTTCAAGGCTAGAAGGGCTTCTGTATCCTGTCATTATGCAGCTGAAAAAGGCTATCCGGGAGTTATCGCAGCCACCAGTGGAAATTACGGAGCTGCTGTGGCTTCCCAGGCCAACATGAGAAACCTTAAATCCATCATTGTACAGGAAGTATTCGACAGCCGGGGATTTGGACAGCCCGAGATCCTCGAAAAGGGAAGAAAATGTGAGGCTTACGGAGCTGAGGTAATGCAGCTTACAGTAGGTCCTGAACTATTCTACCTTTTCCTGCTGACCCTTGAAGACACAGGTTTTTTCAATGCTTCCCTTTACACTCCCTTTGGAATAGCAGGGATAGAGACACTGGGATACGAATTGACCGAGCAGGTGAGGCAGAGATGTGACAGAGATCCTGATGCCGTTGTCGTAACACATGCCGGAGGAGGGAATCTCACCGGAACAGCGAGAGGGATGGCAAAGGCCGGTGTAAAGGATGCAAGGATAGTTTCTGCTTCTGTTGACCTGTCTGGTCTTCATATGGCAAGCGACATCGACTTCAACAAAAAGTCCTTCACTACAGGACATACAGGATTTGGAGTCCCTTTCGCTACATGGCCTGACAGAGCCGATGTTCCCCGTAATGCTGCAAGACCTCTGAGATACATGGAAAGATATGTCACCGTCTCCCAGGGAGAAGTTTTCTATGTTACCGAGGCCCTGGCACAGATCGAGGGTCTCGAAAGAGGACCTGCAGGTAACACATCCCTTACGGCTGCTTTTGCTGTTGCCCAGGAAATGAATGAGGACGAAGTTGTCGTAGTTCAGGAGACAGAATATACAGGAGCCGGGAAGCATGTCACTGCACAACTTACCTTTGCAAGGGAAAACGGCATAGAGATTCGGAGAGGAGATCCTGCAGACCAGGTTCCGGGAAAGAACATCATCATACCTGATAAAGCCTCTGTGATAGGGATAAAAGAGATAGATTCGGACAAACTCAGGCAGTCCTACATAAGAAACTGCGTAAAAAACAACGGCATCAAACCCTCAGACATATCGGAGGAAGAGATCCTTTTCCTCGCAGAAGAGGTCAACAGGGATGTTTCTTTCGTAAGGGAAAACCTGGAAAAAATATGAATAAAATATCTTAATTCTGAAACAAATGTGGGCAAAGCGGCAATTCTTTTTTTCAGCCGCTTTGCCCTGACACAAGATTCTAAATATCCATGATATCAAAGACAGACACCACAGGAGCATGATCCGAGGGTTTCTCCCATCCCCTTGGTTCCCTGTTTACATAACAGTCCACAGAATACTCACCGAGTTTTCTGGTTGCAAGCACGTGATCGATCCTCCAGCCTATATTTCTTTCGAGAGCATTCTTAACCCTGTAATCCCAGAAAGAAAATTCACCCTCTCCAGGCCTGTATTTACGGAAAATATCCACAAACTTCGTGTCTATGACCTTACTGAAGACAGATTTTACGTCATCATGGAAACATACATGGTTTTTCTTTGTTTCCGGCCTGGTAACATCGAGTTCTGTTGGTGCAACGTTAAGGTCCCCTACCCACAGGACTTCGTCTTTTCCCGGATAATTACCAACTATTTCACCGATCCTTTTCAGGAATTCCTGTTTGTATATATAATCTTCGTGATCTATGGACTTACCCTGTGGAACATAAGTATTCAGAATCCTGAGAGAGGATATTTTTGCCTGGATAATTCTTGTATCAGCATTCGGTTCCTTGCCGTCCCCAAAACCGTAAACCACTTCCTCCATGGGATAACGACTCAGTATAGCTACTCCGTTATATCCTTTCTGCCCTCTGAATGCAGCTTTAAATCCAAGCTTATCGAAAAACTCTACCGGGAAATGCTCGTCCACTGTTTTAGTCTCCTGAAGACACAAAACATCAACCTCTGAGGATGGCAGCCATTTTTCAAGTATATGGAGCCTGCTTCTGACAGAATTTACATTGAATGTGGCGATCTTTACTTGTGCCATAAAATCTAATCTCCTTTCTCGTCCTGTTCAACATTCAGGACCCATTCTACGATATAATTTGAATATAATAAATCTTTTCACGATGAGGGGGGATTCCCATATCACTTAAAATAGAAAAAAAGACCAAGGTTTTCTTTATTATTCTTGCTGCAGTGCTTGGAATATCTTTTACTGGCATGCACTTTATTGTAGGCCTCTCCTGGTCAGATTCTCTCTACTACACGGTGGTAACTCTCTCTACAGTCGGATACAACGCTCCCGGCGACCCGGGACCGGGAGGGAAACTGTTCATTGCTGCAATAATAGTCACCGGAATTGGCATTGCCGGCTATATCATTGGAAATCTCACACAGATGCTAATAGAGGAAAAACTGATACTTTCCCTCGGAAAGGGAGGAGACAGGAGAATGAAGGATCTCAAAAACCACTGGATAATATGCGGCCTTGGAAGATATGGGCAGAGGGTCACTTCCCTTCTTGCTGCGGAAGAAGTTGCCTTTGTTGTTATCGAGATAGATGAAAATGTTGTTCTTGAAGCCCGGGAAAAGGACCTTTTGGTTCTCCAGGGTGACGCAACAGAAGAAGCCGTCCTCCATGAAGCCGGCATAGAGAGAGCTGCCGGAATGATCATCGCCCTTGCGGATGAAGCAGATACTGTCTACACTACTTTAACGTCAAAAGCGATCCGTAAGGACCTCAGAATAATCGCCAGGGCAAGTGATGCCCAGGGAGTTGGGATGCTTTACCGTGCCGGTGCCGATAAGGTTATAAATCCCGTTATGGCAGGGGCAGCTTCGATGGTTAGAGCTTCTCTCCAGCCTTCAGTAGCAGATTTTCTGGAACTCGTGAATATATCCCGCAAACTTGACCTCGATTTTGGCACTCTGACTATAAACAGGGGCAACTACATGGCAGGGCAGAGTCTCGCAAAAGCACCCATCCGTTCCGAATACAGGACTACAGTTATAGCCGTAATGAAACCGGAAGGAGAAGTTATCTACAATCCGGAAGGCAGTTATGTTATAGACGAGGACGACAGACTTATAATTTTTGGAGAAAGGCACCAGATGGCAAGGCTTCGGGAAGATGTCTCCTGTATAAACTGCGGGGAAAGTATCGACATAGATAAAGCCGGAGGGAACCAGCTGTCGTGATCATCCTGTCCCTCCGGTTATAACAGGATCTTAGAGATTACTCAAAAAGATAGTCCTCACGGTCCACTTTTCCTGCAAACTTTTCACCTTTCAAAAAGGCAGAAACGTTTTTTCCTGCCTTGTCAAGAGCTTTTTCCATGGCACCTTCCACGTAATTGGAATTATGGGGTGAACCAATAAAATTTTCGAGATCGAAAAAAGGATAGTTTACGCTGAAAGAAGCGTCACTCCATGAAGGTTCCTGCCACCAGACATCAAGACCTGCCTGAAATTCCGGATTGGCTGCAAGGTGATCATAAAGGGCTTTCTCATCTATCAGAGGTGCCCTTGCCACATTGATAATAGTCCCGTCCTTTTTCATTCTTCTCAGTTCTTCTGCTCCGATCATTCCCTTTGTGTGGCGTGTCAGCGGAAGAGCTATAAGTAGAATATCCGAACTCTCGAGAAGAAAATCCAATTCGTCCATGGTTCCGATATAATCAACGTCCTCGTCTGTTCGGCCACTTCTATTGAGTGCATACACTTTCATGCCTAACCCTTTGGCAAGCCTTCCGGCATGTTTTCCAATTCCTCCATAACCTGCAATTCCGAAAACCTTTCCACTTACGTTACGTAAAAGAAAAGCTTCCCTTTTGAAGTTCCCCTTGGAAAGACGGTTATGAAGGGGCACGAGCCTTTTATAAAGCGCCATGGCCATTGCTATTGAATGCTCAGCGATCTGATACGCCCAGCCACCGGAATTAGCCGCTATTTCAATATGCTGGGGTATCTCCTCGAAAGGAAGGTAATCGACTCCTGCAGAAACGGCCTGAAGAAGCTCTGTGTTTGAAAGCAGGCTGTATTCTGACCTGTCTACCTCCCTGTTGAAGAAAAAGGAAACTATAACTTCAGTATCAGAAAGAATCTCTTCTCGTGGTGAATCTTCCTCGATAAAAACCACCTTATCCCTGTTTTCATTACCTACTGCAACCAGAAAGACCTCTCTGCCATTTTCATCGAGAGGTGCAGTGACGGTTATCTTGTTACCAGACATAAATATTCCTCCATTTCCTTAATACAGAACCTTTTTGGAAATATACCTTCAAAGAAGTTAAATTTCAAGCTAACCAGTTTACCCTGATTTATTAAGACCGGTCTTACCATAAGGGATTTGCCACTTGCCACTCTAAAGAATATAATTGATTTGGATTAGTTAAATTAAATTATACAGGGAGTGATAGTTTATGGCGGAATGTTTCGAAATGAAGGATGCGCTTGTATACGGCATAAAGGCCGAGATCGAAGCAAAGGAATTTTACACAAAGTGGGCAGATAACGTAACAGAAAATCACTACAAGAAAGAACTTCAAGAGATGGCTGACTGGGAAGGTGAGCACGAAAAAAGCTTGAAGGATTATTACGTACAACTTTACAACGAGGAACCCGAGGTAGACCCCAACATGATCGTATCACCTGAGCTTCAGGTCCAGACCAAAGATTTCAACGATACTACATCGATCCTTAGAATTGCCCAGGCGGCTTACCTTTCAGAGATGAGAGCTAATGAATTTTACACAAAACTTGCAAAAAAAGCTGACGGAGAAGCAAAGGTCATGCTTGAGAAACTGGCAGATATGGAAAAAGAACATATGGAAACCACAAGAAAAAGGTACATGAAGATCAGAGAAGATGTTGTAGGTTTCCATGCCTTTTGATAAAGCACGATCAAAGATAGAATACTCTCAGAGAGAGAGCCAGGATTCAGTTCCGGGCTCTCTCTCTGAGTTTTCTTCTCAATACCTTACCTGTAGCTGACAGGGGAAAACTGTCCAGAAATTCCACCCTTCTCGGCACCTTGAAATGGGCCAGCTCTTTTTTGCACTGCTGGATTATTTCCCTTTCGGTAACAGAGGTACTATCTGCTCTCATAACGAAAACCTTTACAACTTCTCCATTTACAGGATGGGACATTCCTACCGCAACTGATTCTGATACCCCGGAAATTGAGTTAACTACAGACTCCACTTCCTGAGGATAAACATTGAAACCTCCGACAATTATTATATCTGTAGCCCTGTCCAGTATACGGACATAACCTTCCGGATCCATAGTCACGAAATCCCCTGTATTGAACCAGCCATCCTGAAACCTTTCTTCTGTCAGATCTGAAGACCTGTAATATCCATCTGTAACAGAAGGCCCTTTAACCCAGAGAATACCTTCTTTTCCCCCAGAAAGGACATTTCCATCCAGGTCCCTTATCTGTTTAAGATATCCAGGAATAAGGGGACCCACTGTGCCAGCTATCTTTTTATCATATGACCTGTTAACACAGACAACGGGAGAACATTCTGTCAATCCGTAGCCCTCTAAGACTCCAACCCCCATTACTTTTCGTACTCTTTCATCCAGTTGTACATTCAGCCGATCACCACCGACAATTATCATTCTGAGTTTATCAGGGACAGTAACTCCTGTGTTAACTGTTGTGGAGACTAGAAATGAGAGCATCGCAGGAACTGCAGCCAGAACAGTTACTTCCCCTTCTCTCATTGCTTCAAGGACCTTTGAAGGGGGCATAAAGGAAGAGAGAATAACCTGTTTCATTCCACACAGGAGGGGCATAATACCCGCTACGGTAAAACCAAGAGAATGAAAATTGGGAAGGACATTAAGGAAAATATCCTCTTCGTTCATATCCTCAAGACATTCAAATACGGTAAATGAATTGTCGGCTATGTTTCGGTGATAGAGTGGTACAGCCTTTGGAGCTCCAGTAGTTCCTGAAGTTGCAAATATCACGGCTACAGAGGGATCGTCCCTGTAAGAACTTTTTTCCCCAATAAATTTTTCGGATAGGGTATCTTTCGGTGAAAAGTTGACAGCAAAGCCCTTTCCTTCAAGATCTTCCGCAAGTTCCGGGAATATCTCGCTTATAACGATACCGTAAGGATCAGCGAGTTCCAGGGTTTGGGAAACTGCTCTGCTTCCACCGGCACCATTAAGAGTCACCACTGTACCTCTATTTTCCCAGACAGCAATACAAAGAGCCAGAAAAACAGGACAGTTGGGCATTATTATAGCCAGTCTGTCACCAGGTCCAAAACCTGATGAAACGAGCTTTTCACTCCATGCGCGGGAAAGCTCCAGAAGACGCCGGCTGGTCCACCATTCACCCTCCCACCACAGTATTTTCTCTTCGGGATCTCTTTTTAATCTTTTAAAAATATAAATTTCCAGTCTCTCCAAAATCACTCATCCTTTCAAAGATGAAAATCTTTATCTGGAACGATTCTATTCCTTTTCGCAGTCAGAGACCAGGTAGCATGCCACGTCAAAGGGTAGATATGAGACAAGGCGTGCTGGAAGACCTTTTCTTTCTGCAATATTTTCAAGTCCTCTACACCTGTAGGGGATCAATGGTTCGCCATTATCGTCAGTGCAGTCAAGTGGAGCTTTATATTCCGAAAAAGCCACGTGAAGGTCAGAAGATCCTTCGATACAGTCCTTGAGTTTGTAGAGTTCATCCACTGTAAAGAACTCATCAATATATCCCTTTACTGCAGAAAGTGCTGTAGGATAGATGTTTTCTATTCCCTTTACAAGAACGGAATAGGGGGCCACTCTTATCCTCTCAGCTCGGAGAGGTACCCATAAGATCGTCCCTTCAGGCAGATCTCTGCCTGTGCCTTTAGTCCATGCCCGGTAAAGTTCTGTCATTGATTTATACCTCCTGATAACTGATCCAGTAACGGTTTAAAGCATACCCGTGATCTTAAGAAAAATTGTGGCAAGAATTCCTGCTCCTGCAGGAAGGATAGATTCATCTATATTGAACCGGGGATGGTGAAGAGGAAAATTATTTTCTCTGTCTTCGGAAGCTGTTCCGAGCATAAAATAACATCCCGGACGTTCCCTGAGGAAGAAGGAAAAATCATCAACTCCCATTGAAGGTTTTTCGAGGCTGATAACCTTCTCTTTTCCCAGAAATGTCCCTGCGGAGTCCCTGGCTATCCCTGTCATTTCAGGGTCATTCACAAGAGCCGGATAACCTTCTGTAAAAACTATATCTGCCTCAGCACCCATGGATGCAGCTATTGTTTTGACTATCTTTGCCAGTTCTTTTCTGATCATTATCCTTGTATTTTCATCAAGAGTCCTGATGATGCCGGACATTGTGACCTTGTCAGCCAGGATATTCCTTGCAGTACCTCCAGTTAACGTTCCAAAAGTTATAACTGCTGAATCGAGGGGGGACACTCTCCTGCTCACAAGGTGCTGGACAACATCTATGATCCTTGTAGAAACAACTATTCCGTCAACTCCCCTGTGGGGTTCCGCTCCATGTGATGAAAAACCGTGAACTGTAATATCGAACATATCAGCAGCTGCTCTCATTTTTCCCTCTTTATATCCTGCATGTCCTGCCGGAAGATCGGGAGACACATGGAGGGAAAAGATTGAGCTGACGTGCGGGTCTTCCAGCACTCCCTCCCTGATCATCCTGTCAGCACCTCCAGAAGTCTCTTCAGCTGGCTGGAAGATAAACCTTGCTGATCCTCTTGCCTCTTCCCTTTTGGAAGCCAGGATGTGAGCAAGTCCAATGAGGATCGCCATGTGTGCATCATGTCCACAGGCATGCATGGCACCTTTATTTACGGAGGCGTAGGAAAGATCGTTCTTTTCGCTCAGCGGCAGAGCATCCATGTCTGCCCTGAAAGCAACGTTGGGCCCCTCTTTTCCGCAATTCAAAAGTGCTTTTACCCCGTTGCAGGGCGTTATTTCGGCTTCAATGTCCAGCTTTTCAAGGACATCTAAAATATACCCGGCAGTATTCTCGACGTCGAAGTCCAACTCCGGATGCATGTGAAGATGCCTTCTTGTCTCCGTCATGGTGTTACTGTGATCCAATGCGATCTTTTTGATTTCTTCGATATTCAAGGATAATCTCCTTTCTCATAGATCCGAAAAAAGTACAGGGGTTGATAGAAAGGCCAAAAACAGTTATATTAAACCCCTGCAGGGTATGGCAGTTTTAAGTCCACAAATTCTTCGCAGTTTAAACAAGGGACAACTGCTATTATAATGTTATCCGAAATAAGTATTTTAGAACACCCTGCAGGAAAAGGATCCTGATCTTAGGGAGGTATTATAGTGACACAGAGAAGGAGATTTATCATTCTGGTCCTTGTGGCTCTGGCAGTTATGGGGACATTTATGCTCAAGGACGGAAATGAAGCAACCTCAGTGACAGAAGAGCAAGACCTTCCCGTACTCCTTGACCTGAGCATGGAAACCTGACCGGCATGCAAGGAAATGAAAAGAATTCTGGAAGAATTCGACAGGAAATACTCTAACTCAATAGAGACAAGGATCGTCGACGTATGGAAAAACTCGGACGTGGGAGAGCAGTACGGAATACGTGTTGTTCCCACCCTTATCTTCCTTGATCCCGACGAAAAGGAACTGGACAGACATGAGGGGGTAATGACAGAATCCCAGCTTGCGGCCAAATGGAAAGAACTTGGATATAAACTTGGGAAATCGAAAGAGCAGGCCCAATAATGATTGAATTTCTAAGTTCGGTGCAGAACGCCCTGGGGGGCAGCGGCTTTATAGTTCTTGGAGCTTCTTTCCTGTGGGGAATAATTGGAATGCTTTTCAGCCCCTGCAGCCTCATCGCAATACCACTGGTTATAGGCTATATTGAATCCCAGCAGGACAAGAGCACTTCCAATGCAACGCTGCTCTCTCTGGCATTTTCTGCAGGCATACTGATAAATATTGGTGTAGTGGGAATAGTAATAGCTTCTGCAGGGACTCTTATGACAGATCTTTCAAGGATAACCAATTACCTTGTTGCAGCAGTTTTTATAGGTTTCGGCCTGCACCTGATGGAAGTTGTAAGGATTCCATGGATCAATCTTTCCGGAATGCAGAAACAAAGAGGGAAAGGCCTTTTCGGAGCATGGCTTCTGGGAATATTCTCTGGCCTTGCCATAGGTCCCTGTGCTTTTGCCTACCTTGCACCCATGCTGGTACTTGCAATGAAAACAGCCACAACAAACTTTATGACGGCAATCCTGATGGTCGTTATGTACGGCCTGGGCAACTGTCTTATAATAGTAATAGCCGGTACATCTGCAGGTTTCATAAACAGGTTCATGGATATGGACGAAAACTCCAGGTTGCCTGTGATCATGAACAATCTTTTTGGGATAATTCTCATAGCAGTTGGCCTCTATTTCATCTACACTGCTCCATGATGGAAATCTGGACTTATTCAGATCTGACGAGGAGAAAGGAGCCGGCATATTGTTTTTGGACCTGGTAAAGAAAAGGACAAGCACAAGAAGATATTCCCAAATACCTGTAGACAGAAAGGATCTTGACAGGTGCATAGAAGCGGCCAGGCTTGCTCCTTCTGCATGCAACTCACAACCATGGTCCTTTGTCATCTCCGATGATCCAGAAAGAAACCATAAGATATGTTCCAGCATTTTTTCAGGACCCTACAGGATGAACAGATTTGCGGAAGAGGCACCAGTTCTGATTTTTATAAAGACAGAACGCTCTCGTTATTCAGCTATGTTCGGAGGACTTTTCAGAGGTACCACTTTCAGTCTGATCGATATCGGCATTGCCTGTGAACATCTTGTACTTCAGGCCACGGAACTTGGCCTGGGTACCTGCTGGATAGGCTGGTTCAACGAAAAGGCCCTGAAAAAGGAACTGGGACTCTCGGGGAAACACCGATTCGATATAGTCTTAACCATGGGATATCCAGTCAGAGACAACGTTCCTTCCAAAAAAAGAAAGGACATCGAAAGTATTCGTCGTTACCTTTAAGAACATAAATTATTTCAAAAGACCTGAAAGATAGGGCTTGACAAATAATACCGGGAATTTATAATGATTTGCAACATTTTATAACAGTCCAGTTTAAATTGAAAAAGCGATGAACCTGGGCGCTTTTTGAGGAAATCATCGACAGAGAAAGGCATTCACCGGCTGAAAGATGCCCCCGATGATCTCAATAAGCCTAAAACCAGGGGAGCTGGTCCTGAAAGGTGAAAACCAGAGTAAGGTCCCGGTCTTAAACACCGTTAAAAGTTTCGAGCGGGAAATTCCAGGGAATTTCCAAGCAGGGTGGTATCGCGAGTTTATACAGGCTCGTCCCTTCAGGGACGAGCCTGTTTTTTATAAGGAGATGAGACTTTTATGAAAATCGCTGTTGCAGGAGCTACCGGAGAAGTTGGAAGAGCAATGACAAAGGTCTTGCAGGATCTTCAAGTAAAGCCAGATGAGATTACCTTTTTGGCCTCTGAGAGATCAGCAGGAAAGGAAATTACCTTTTATAACAAGTCATACAAGGTGGAGGTCCTTTCCGAAGAATCCATAACAAGGGGATATGACTACATCCTGTTTTCGGCAGGCTCAAAAGTCTCCAGACAATACGCCCCTCTCGCCGCAGAGGCAGGCTCCCTGATTATAGACAACTCCTCTGCATTCAGAATGGAAGAAAATATTCCCCTCGTTGTTCCCGAGATCAACGGGTCGCTGCTGAAGGGATACAAAGGGATCGTTGCCAATCCCAATTGCTCCACTATACAGATGGTTCTTTCCCTTTACAGGATCCACGAACATTACGGAATTCAGAAAATTGTTGTAAGCACTTATCAGGCAGTATCAGGTGCCGGTCACAAGGGAGTCGCAGAACTGGAAGCACAGGAAGGAGGGGACCTTGAAAACAGGGCTTTCTCAAGGCAGATCCACAGGAACCTTATACCCCAGATAGGAGATTTTCTGGACGACGGTTTCAGTGAAGAGGAAATGAAGATGGTAAACGAAACGAAGAAAATCCTTGGTGACGAGAGTATTTTGATCTGGCCATCAACTGTTAGGGTACCTGTGGAATATTCACATTCTGAGACAATATACGCCGAAACAGCAAAACCTTTCGACCTTGAAGAATTGACAGATATAATAAGAAGCGGAGAGAACGTAACGGTCACTGACGATTTCACTACACCATTAGACGCAGCAGGAAAGGACGCAACCTTTGTCTCCAGGATCCGTTCATTCAACTCCACAGGTTTTGTTCTGTGGAACGTCGCCGACAATATCAGGGTCGGAGCAGCGACAAACGCTGTAAGGATCCTGAAAAAACATGCCAGTCTTAACGATGTAAAGTAAAACCTGCAGGGAAAAAATACCTCAACAAAACAAAAAGGAGGAAGAGAAAATGTTTACAAAAGGAACAGGAACTGCAGTGGTAACACCTTTTACAGAGGATAACAGAGTTGACTACGAAAGTTTTGCTAAATTTCTGGAGTTCCAGATCAATGGCGGTGTGGACGCCCTAATAGTCCTTGGAACCACGGGAGAAGCCCCGGCAATAGAACCAGATGAGCGGGAGGAAGTCATTCGTTTCGCAGTCAGACAGGCTAACAGAAGAGTTCCAGTAATAATCGGGACAGGAAGCAACTCCACAACTCATACCATCGAGATGTCCAGACAGGCTCTCAGCCTTGGAGCTAACGGAGTACTGGTAGTTACTCCCTACTATAACAAACCGACCCAGGAAGGGCTTTATCAACATTATGCCGCCGTAGCAGGCAACATCGACGGCCCCCTTATCATCTACAACGTTCCCGGAAGAACAGGATCCAATATGCAGGCAGATACTACGGTAACACTGGCACAG
>CAZFJG010000025.1:0-18209 GCA_964519285.1 uncultured Synergistales bacterium
CCCTTTTTAAGGAAATAGTGGATTCCTATGACTGGGATTTCTGCCAGATCCAGTATAACTATATGGACGAGAACTACCAGGCAGGAAAGGAAGGCCTGGATTACGCTGCCGATAAGGGGCTCGGTATAATTGTTATGGAACCTCTTAGAGGTGGACATCTGGCAGGTAAGATGCCCAAAGATCTGGAAAGCATCTGGCAGGAACATGACGGCAAAGTATCTCCAGCAGGATGGGGACTTCGCTGGGTATGGGACCATGAGGCAGTAACTGTGGTGTTGAGCGGAATGTCCAATTTTGAACAGGTTAAGGATAACATTGCAAATGCTGAAAAGGGCACTCCCGGCAACATGTCCGAAAAGGACCTCCAGATGATATCCCGGGTGAGATCCATCTTCCGTGACAGAATGAGAGTCCCCTGTACCAACTGCAGATACTGTATGCCCTGTCCGGCAGGTGTAAACATTCCTGAATGTTTCAACAGGCTTAACATTGCCTACATGTTCGAGGATCCTGACTTCGCCAAAGCTACCTATAAAATTTTTACAAGGGAAAACGGTAAAGCCTCCCTCTGTGTCGAATGTGGCAAGTGTGAAGAGGTCTGTCCCCAGCAAATTGCCATCAGGGACAACCTGAAAGAGGTAGTTGAGAAGTTCGAGAGTGAATAAAACAAGAGGGCCGAAGATCTTCGGCCCTCTTGCTATTTACAAGGATTATTCCTGTTTTGATCAGTGGAGGGCGTATACCTCTCTCAAAAGGTTTGTCATATCGAGCTTGTTGTGTTTCTCGTCCCAGCGATAGACTGTCTCTCCGTCGACCTGCACGTAGGATATCCAGACTGGCTCAGTGCCTTCACGATAAAAGGAAATCCGAACCTTTGATTTTGCCCCGTCTATAAAGGCTAATCCGGCCATGACAACGTTGTACTCGTCGTAGTTCCACCACCTGGCAGGAGCGAAGAAATCTCCGAACTTTGCGCCGATGTTCAGATACGATCCTTCTGGATGGTCTTCGAGATAACTGTTCCTGAAGGACTGGATTAGTTCCAGGTCCTGGGGGACAGCTCCGTCGTCGAAAACTTTTCCGGGAGGTGCCATATGATCAGGATAAGCAAAGGCCGGTAATGCAAGAACAAGTACCAGTAAAAACACTGCGGAAAAAAATCTGGAAAATTTTCTCATTCCATTCCCTCCCGTTGATCATCAGACAGTAATTTTTCTGAAGGTTGAACTGATGATAATAGCTGCCTGAAAATAATTGTCCAAAGGACTCTATACATGTTACTTTACCATATTTTCGGATCATTCTGAATTCTGTTCTTTTGAGTCAGTTCCTATTTATCAGCTGCAGTACCACCAGCACGCTGTTTTGTGTCCGGCCTCGATCTCTACCAGGGGCGGAACCTTGCTGTCACATTCGGGACCCTTTTTCCTCTGGCATCTGGAGCTGAAGGGACAGCCGGCAGGAGGGTTCAGAGGTGAAGGCAGGTCTCCCTCAAGTATTATCCTGTTGCTCTTCTTTCCCGGTTTGGGAATAGGTACAGCAGAAAGAAGGGCCTCTGTATAGGGATGGAGGTGGGATTCGAAGAGAACGTCTGTTTCCGCTTCCTCCATTATCTTCCCAAGGTACATTACGGCAACTCTGTCGGCTATATGCCTTACAACTGACAGGTCGTGGGCTACAAAGAGGTAGGTAAGATCGTGTCGTATCTGAAGATCTTGAAGGAGGTTTATCACCTGGGCCTGGATTGATACGTCCAGTGCACTGACAGGTTCATCGCAGACTATCAGCTCAGGTTTCATTGCCAGGGCCCTGGCTATGCCGATTCTCTGCCTTTGACCTCCTGAAAATTCATGGGGATAACGGATCATGTACTCTGCCCTGAGCCCGGCATCTGTAAGAGCTTCAGCGACCCTGTCCTCCCTTTCCTGTTCAGAAGAAGCAAGCCTGTGGATATCTATGCCTTCGGCTACGATCTCTTTCACGGTCATCCTCGGGTTAAGGGATGAAAAGGGATCCTGGAATACCATCTGGACTTTTCTTGTAAAGTCGGTCAATTCCTTTCTGTCGAGACTGCTTCTTTTTTTATCCTTCCAGAAAATATTCCCCCGTGTAGGCTCCTCAAGGCCCACTATCATTTTGCCTGTGGTAGTTTTACCGCAGCCGGATTCGCCCACAAGTCCAAGGGTTTCTCCCCTTGCAATGTCGAGGGATATTCCGTCAACGGCCTTGACCAGTCCGTGCTTTCCTGTGTTGCCCTTTACGTAGAAATATTTGCAGAGGTCCCTGATCTCCATGATATTTCCGGTCTTTTCACGGACAGTCTTTTCCGGCAGCGCAGGCAAGGGAGGATCGAGACAGACTCCCTTTTTGAGAGAACCTGTTTCGTATAACCAGCAGGCAGTTCTGTGTCCTGTTCCCGTTTCAAAAAGGGGAGGTTCTTCCCGAAGACATTTCTCCATGGCATGGGGACATCTTGGATTAAAGCGACACCCTTCGGGAAAATCAAAGGGATGGGGAACCATTCCCGGGATGGTGGCCAGTTTGTGCCTCTGGTCCTTTTTTTCATCAAGTTCTGGAATGGAATCGATGAGACCAATGGTGTAGGGATGGCACGGTGATTCGAAAAGGTCCCGGGTAGAACTTTCTTCAACGATCTTTCCTGCGTACATTACGATGATCCTGTGTGCCATCTCGGCAACTACACCGAGATTATGGGTTATCAGGATCATGCTCATTCCCATCCTGTCCTGAAGATTGTCCAGTATTTCCAGGATCTGTGCCTGAATGGTCACATCAAGGGCGGTGGTGGGTTCGTCGGCGATGAGCAAATCCGGGTCGCAGGCAAGGGCCATTGCTATCATGGCTCTCTGTCTCATTCCTCCAGACAGTTGATGGGGGTAGTCGTGAAGTCTTTTTGATGCATCAGGTATGCCAACCATGTCGAGAAGTTCCACGGATCTTTTTTTTCTTTCCTTTATGTTCATCTGCTTATGTGAGAAAAGAGCTTCTCCAAGCTGGTATCCAATTTTAAGTACAGGATTCAGGCTTGTCATGGGCTCCTGGAAGATCATGGAGATCCTGTTACCCCTGATCTCCCGCATCTTGTTTGCAGAAAGGTCGGCCAGGTCAGTGCCATTGAAACATATCCTGCCGTCATGTATCCGGCCCATGGGTTCGGGCAGAAGCCTCATCACGGAGAGGCTTGTCACGCTTTTGCCGCAGCCCGATTCACCAACAATGCCTATGGTCTCTCCTTTTCCGAGCGAAAAAGAGACGCCGTCTACTGCCCGGACTGTTCCCTTGTCTGTAGTGAAATATGTCTTCAGGTTCTCTATGTTCAGAAGTTTTTCCATAATATTCTATCCCTTCATGCGGATGTCAAGAGCATCGCGAAGACCGTCACCAAGCATGTTGAAGCCGAGTACGAAGGTAACAATAGCTACTCCTGGAAAAACCACAGCCCATGGTGAGGTCAGAAGAAGCTTCCTGCCGTCGGCAAGCATGGCTCCCCATTCCGGAGAAGGAGGTTGAGCTCCGAGGCCCAGAAATCCAAGGGCTGCAGCCTCAAGTATGGCTGTAGCAAAGGTCAGGGTGGTCTGGACTATAAGAGGAGATAGGCTGTTCCGGAGTATGTGTCGGGTAACGACTCTCCAGTCTCCTGCCCCAAGGACCCTCGCAGCCTGTACGTATTCGGCGTTCTTCAGGCTCAGAACACTGCCCCGGACTATACGCGCGAACTGGGGCACTACTACAATTCCAATGGCGATCATGGCATTTACCAGGCCTGGACCGAGAATGGCCACAATAAGTATTGCCAGGAGTACGTAAGGAATGGACAGGATGATATCCATGGTCCTCATTATCAGGTCATCCAGATATCCACCGTAAAATCCTGATATCAGACCGAGTATTCCTCCGAAGAAAAGTCCGATACTTACGGAGATCAGGCCAACCATAAGTGACAGCCTTGATCCGTATAGGATTCTGCTGAAAATATCCCTTCCGAGGTCATCAGTGCCAAGAAGATAATAGTTGTCGGGAACTCTCACCTGCTCTTCCTGATCTTCTGTAAAAGAAAAGGTTACAGTTCCCCAGCCTTCGCTGGCAGACTGATCCACCCCTCCCATGGCAGGGGCTTCCTCTATCTGTTCGACAACAGTTCCGGGATCCACAGCACCTTTCCACCAGAAAGGAGGCATGTCGTGATCGTCGATATTCCCTGCCAGCGGATCAAATGGAGCCAGTACTGGAGCAGCAAGAGCAAGAACCACAAGTATGGATACAAGGAAAAGACCTGTTGCGGCGTTTCGGTTCCTTTTCAGTCTTCTCCAGGCATCATGCCAGAGGGAACTTTTTCTGTAAGTAGTGTTGTTCATTCAGAATCCTCCCGAAAAAGTCTGATACTCTTCATCTAATAGCGTATCCTCGGGTCGAGGAAGGCATACAACAGATCCACCAGCAGGTTGACCAGGATGAAAAGGGTCGCTACAGCGAGAGTTCCCCCTGCGATGACCGGGAAATCTCTTGCCATGATACCCTCAAGGATCCATCTTCCGACTCCGGGCCATGAGAATACAGTCTCTGTAAGGATAGCTCCTCCCATAAGATGCCCGAACTGCAGACCTACGACAGTAACGATGGGAATGGCCGCGTTCTTGAAAGCATGTATAAAAAGGATTCTTGATGTTCCAAGCCCCTTTGCCTTTGCGGTCCTTACATAGTCCTGGTTCAGCGATTCGAGCATGGAGGACCTGGTCATACGTGCAATTATTGCCATGGGAACCGTTGCTAAAGTTACTGCCGGAAGGATCAGGTGGATGACGACATCCTTGAATGCAGTCCAATCCCCCTGGATCACTGTGTCTATAAGGTAAAAATTGGTAATTGCCGTTAGAGCCGTTGTGGCTTCCAGCCTGCCCGAGGTGGGAAGCCAGCCGAGGTTCAGGGAAAAAAGTATTATCATCATAAAGCCGAGCCAGTAAATGGGCATGGATACCCCTATAAGAGCTCCCAGCATGGAAAGGTAATCAAAGATACTGTACTTTTTCCAGGCAGATATAAAGCCTGCCAGTATTCCTACAAGGATAGCAATAAGAATGGCAAAGACGGATAGTTCTATTGTTGCCGCCATTTTTTCCTTTAGTTCAGACGCCACAGGCCGTCCTGACATTATGCTTTTGCCAAGATCTCCCTTTGAGAGTCTCTGTAGAAAGAGGCCGTACCTGATGTACCATGGTTTGTCCAGTCCCATCTTGTGTCGCAGCTCCTCCAGTGCTTCTGGACTTGCCCTTTGGCCGAGCATTATCTGGGCAGGATCTCCGGGAATCGCCTGGATCATGAGAAAGATAACGAATGAGAGTACAAGTACAACGGGAATTAGCATTAGTACCCTTTTTGCCAGATATTTACCGAGTCCCAATTGGAAGGTTCTCTCCCTTCATTGAATGCCGGCACTGAAAGATCAGTGCCGGCAGGATATGCATTTCAGTTACTGTTATTCTTCTACTACAACGCTGTCAAACCAGAAATTGCTTGTGGGATGAAGCTTGAATCCCTTGACAGAGGTATTTACGATGGCCAGGTTGTACGCATGAGCAACAGGTACAGTGGGAACGTCTTCGTGCAGAAGGGCCTGTGCGTCCTTGTAGAGAGTATCCCTCTTTTTCTGGTCGAAACTTCTCTGGGCTTCGATCATCATGTTGTGATACTCTTCGCTTTTGTAGTTGGAATAGTTCTGAGCGCTTCCTGGAATTGCGGTATCCTTGTCGAGAAGCACGTAGAGGAAATTATCCGGGTCGCCATTGTCGCCCATCCATCCGATGAGGCACATGGTATGCTCAAAATTTTCAAGCTTTTCAAGATATGTCCCCCAGTCGTAAGTTACGAGATTGCATTCAACACCTATCTTTTTAAGGTCCTGCTGAATTGCCTGGGCAACAAGTTTCCCGTCGGGCATATAGGGTCTTGGCACGGGCATGTACCAGAGATCTGTCTTAAATCCGTCAGGATAGCCGGCAGCTGTGAGAAGAGCCTTTGCCTTTACCGGGTCGTAGGAATAGTCCTCGATCTCGTCGTTGTATCCCCAGAGATTAGGAGGAAGCATGTTGACTGCCGGAACGGCCATTCCTTCGAAAAGTTCAGAGACGATCTTTTTCTTGTTTATGGCGTAGGCAAGGGCTTTCCTTACCTTGTTATTTCCGAAGGGTTCCTTTTCCATGTTCATGGCAAGGTAGCCGACGTTCATTCCGGGCTGGGCTACTATCTTGAGGTCTTCCCTTTTTTCTTCCTTGAGGGTCTTGATATTCTCTGGAGAGACTCCGTCCATTGCGTGGATTTCACCGGCAAGAAGGGCCATGAGCCTGGTAGTGTTCTCTGGAATGGAACGTATGATCACCCTGTCTACTCCAGCCTTTTCACCCCAGTAATCCTCGTTTTTGTCGAGAATTATACGGTCGTTCCTTTTCCACTCCACGAATTTAAAGGGGCCGGTACCAACGGGATGGGTTCTGAAATGTTCGACTCCGTTTTCCGTCATGGCAGTAGGAGAGACGATCATGACGGGGAAACACGCCATGTTGTAGAGAAAAGGTGCATATGGTTCGGAAAGCTTTATCTTTACAGTGTAGTCATCTGTTTTCCATACATCTTCCACGTTGTTGTACATGTAGTTCCAGTAGGCGAAATCGCCGTTGTGGGCCGGATGTTCCTTGTCCTTCTGTCTCATAAGGGAAAAAACAACAGCATCCGCGTTAAAGGGAGTACCGTCGTGGAATTTTACTCCCTTTCTGAGGTTGAAAGTCCAGGTAAGTCCATCTTCTGAGACTTCCCAGGATGTAGCCAGACCTGGTTCAACTGCTGTTGAGTTGTCCTTGAACTCAACAAGGTTCTCAAATATCTGGGTGCAAGCCTTGACGCTTTCACCGTCGGTAATATCTGCCGGGTCAAGTCTTACAGAATCTCCGCCTCTGCCGTAGATGAATACCGACTGGGCGAACACGGTGCCCGCAAAGACCATGACCACTAACAGACCCAAAAGAACAACCTTCAATGATCTTGACATGTCATTACCTCCCTGGTCTTAAGACCTGTTTATTTGCACAAACCCTTCCGGGATTGCATCCGAATCTGCTTCTGTTCTGTTTCCGTGAGCTTTGAAGCGGTAAGTTCTTCCTGGAGCTATAAGGCCTGAACAGGAAGGTTTTTGTGAAAGAGAACTCTTTTACTGGAATATTCCGAGTATATACTTATACCCGAACATTGACTGCCAGTCAAGTTCTGCACTGTTTTACCAGGTTCCGAGCACACTTCTTTTCCAGGATAAACAGTTGATATATACGATTATTATACAACAAGATAAACATATAATTTATTTTCCTTTCTCCAGGTCAGGATTGACACTGATGAGATGAAGTCATAAATTAAGCGTATAATACAGATCATAATTACGACAGGGAAGCTTTTCTGCAGATCTTTTTTGACGGGACCCGGGAGTTGGGAAATGAAGAATGACGTAACACCCACAAGGGGGAACATGGCTAAAACTGCAACTGCCTTGAGACTTGCTGTAAAAGGACATGATCTGCTTGAACAGAAAAGACAGGTCCTTATGATGGAGCTTGTCGATCTGATCAAAGAGGGCAGAAAAGTTCAGAAGGACCTTCATTTAGTTTTTGCCAATGCCTATTCGGCCCTCCAGATGGCAAACCTCTCCCTTGGAATAGATACCGTGGAGGAAATTGCGGCTTCGGTTCCTGAGGAGTCCGGTTTTACAATTCGACTTCGTTCGCTCATGGGGGTGGAGATTCCTGAAGTGGACCCGGTAGATCCTGATCCTGTTCCATGTTATTCCTTTCGGGGTACCTCCGGTGCCATGGACAATGCCTATGTCAGGGCCAGGGAAGTACTCGCTCTTCTCGGGCGGCTCGCTGAAGTAGAAAACAGCGTCTACCGTCTTGCTGTACAGGTAAGAAAGACATCCCGAAGGGTAAACGCCCTTGAAAAGATAGTTATTCCTTCATACAGAAAAACTATCTCTACAATAGCAGCTGTTCTTGAAGAGAGCGACAGGGAAGATTTCGTCAGGATGAAAACTGCCAAGAAATATACTTCCGGCGGAAAGGGAGATCAGTCATGGAACTGAAAGATGTATTGACAGAGCTTATCGGAGCAGAACAGGAAGCCGAAAGAGTTATTTCCAGGGCAAGGAAGGAAGCAGAGAGGATCCTTTCGGAATCCCGGGAAAACTTTAATTCCGAAAGGGAATCAAGGTTAGCTGATGCAAGGGAGCAGGCAAGGTCTGTTACTGAGTCAGCAAGGTCTTCCGGGGAGACGGAGGCAAAACAGATCCTTCAGAAAGCATCTGTCGAAAGGGAAAGAATCAATAAAAGATACGAAGAAAAGGTTGACGGATTAATAGAAGTGCTTGTACGGGAAATAGGTGAACAGTACTCAAGACAGGGAGAAAAGTAGCATGATTTTCCCCATATCCTTCGGTCGCCGGGCTTCCCTTAGTTCCAGGGCAAGAGTTCTCAAAGGTCAGATGCTGGAGGATGAATTTTTCTGGAGTCTCCTCTTCAAATGCCACAGCATGAGCGAAATAGCCCTGCAGCTCCAGAAGAGCAGTTCCTACGGTTCTTATCTTCAAAAAACGGATCCATCGAAGGTGCACAGGTTTCAACTTGAATCCATTCTATCCCTTGTCCCTCTCCGGGAGTCCGGGAAATTCCGCTTTCTGGCAGGAACGACGAGGTGGAAGGTTATTGAGGAATGGAAGGGACTTTACGAGACAGATCTTCTGAAAAAAATAATAAGACATGTCTATTCAGGAAAAGAACAGGGCTCCCAGGTCCTTGAGGAAAGGATAGACATGATAGGGGATATCTCCTATCCGGGAAGGGAACTTCTTCAGTGCAGAAATATTGAAGAGATCCTGCCGGTTCTTGAAAAAACTCCATACTACGAGGTGCTGAAGGGACCTCTTGAGAATAAGGATTCGGGAACAGATACTCTCTTTCCTGTGGAAATGGCCATAGACAATTACAAGCTTTGCGAGATCTTCAGTTCCACAGAAAGACTTAAGGGCAGGGAAAAAAAGGTCCTTGCAGATCTTTACGGTACAAGGGCAGACCTTTTTAACCTCTACTGGCTCTACCGTTCACGCAGGTTTTACCGTATGAGTCCTGAAGAGATGATAAGCAGGATCCTTCCTTTCAGGCGTCACCTGGGAAAAAAGGAACTCAGGAAACTTGTTTTTGCCCCGGATCTGTCTTCCTTTCATTCTCTGCTTGGCAATACCTGGTACGGAAAGTTCATCGAGTATCCTGAAAATATGGACCAGGGTACAGTTGAACTCGTTCTGGAGAGAAGCATCAACCGGATAATCTATGACAAGGCCAGAAGGATCTTTCTCGGAGGTGTTCCAGGAGTCCATACAGCAATAGCCTATCTTTTATTAAGGGAATATGAAGTAAAGGACATAATTACCATAATTGAGGACGTAAGATATGATTACAGCAGGAGAATGGCAGTTCTTTTCCTCGTAAGAAAAATGAAAGCAGAGGAGGCTTCCTGATGGCTGTTGTAGAAATGGCGGGACTAACCATAGTTGGTCCAAAAGAGGAAGTTCTGGCAGTTGCTGTAAAACTCCTTGCGAAGGGCTGTTTTGAACCCCTTTCAGTAGACTCGGTCATAGGAGACAGAGAGATAAGGTCAAAGATCAGCACCAGTGAGGGTAATCCCTGGGATGAGCTTCTCAGCAAGATGGAAAACGTGTGGAAAAGAGCAAAGCAGCGCCTTCCTGAACCTGTTATGGAACAGGGAAAGGATTCTCTTCCATTTGAAGATCTTAAAAAAAAGGTAGAGAGTATTGCAGGTAAACTGGAAATATGGCAGCGGAGGGCATCAGAGCTCAGCGTTGAAAGGGAAAAACTTGAAGCTGCAAAGGTTTACGCAGAAGCTCTGGCGAGCTCCGATACAGATGAGTCTGCGGTCTTCAAAACAGAGATACTCAGGATATTTGCCGGCAGTCTGTCGGAAGACAATTTCGAAAGACTGAAGGAAGCTTCCCTGGAAGTTCCCCTCCTGCCGGTACTGCTGAAAAAAACTGGAGATACCTGCTGGATAGTTGTGATAACGGTCTCAGGATATCTGGAAGGTGCAGAAAAACTGCTGGAGTCCGTGTTTTTCCAAAACTTTCCTCTGGAGGATCTGGCAGAACATGCGGGTTCGGACTGGAATGAAAGCCTTGACAGAAAAATTGATAATCATTCCAGGGCCATACTTAAACTCCATGAGGCCGTGGAAGGATATGTTGTAAAAAACAGGAAAAGACTGGAAGATCTATATGCCAGAATATATTGCATGAAGCGAGTTTACGATATTTGCAGAAAACGGGGTGAGGTAAGCGGTCTTTACCTTGTCTCCGGATGGCTGCCTGCCCGGGAGATGCCGGAAATAAGGGCAATGATAGAGGAAAAGGCCCCAGGGACAGTTATTCTTTCGGAGACGGTATCCATGAAAAAAGAGTCCGGAAAAATTCCGGTGTTTCTAAGCAACCTTCCCTTTGTCAGGTATTTTCAGGATGTAGTGGCACTGTACAGTATGCCTGCTTACGGAGAGAAGGATCCCTCTCTCTTCGTAGCGATCACTTTCTGCATATTTTTCGGTTTCATGTTCGGAGACATTGCCCACGGATTTATACTTTCCGGGGCAGCTTTCTTCATGGAGAAGAGGGGGATCCTCAGCAGGTCCTTTGGATCCGTCCTTGGACTGGCAGGTTTGTCCTCGGTTATCTTTGGCTTTCTTTATGGAAGTATTTTCGGTAACGAGCACATAATCGAGGGGATCTGGCTATCTCCTCTGGAGGATATAAACAGTCTCATAGTATCTGCCATTATACTTGGTATCACTGTCATAAGTGCTGGAATGATGATTAACATATCCATCTGTTACAGAAAAAAGGACTGGGGCAAGGCCCTTTTCGACGTTCAGGGATTAGCAGGACTTTTTCTATACTGGTTTGCTGTGATCCTTGCCTGGTCTTTCCTCTCGGCGACGGATCTTCCCATTTCTCCATGGATACTTGTGACAGTGACATTGTTGCTTGTCCTGGTGATATTCTTTTCTGACGTGCTTTCAGAAGCTGTCTTCAAAAACAGCCAGAGCAGGGAAAGTTCCGTAGTACACGTTTTCCACGTCCTGCACAATCTTCTCTCCTTTCTTGGTAACACTGTATCATTTGTGAGACTTGCAGCTTTTGCCCTTAACCACGTGGGCCTCAGTCTTGCAGTGCTGATGCTCAGCGAGATGGTTACAGGATTACCCGGGGGAAACATCCTTGCATGGGTGATACTTGTCACAGGTCACCTGATAATAGTCTCTCTCGAGGGACTTATAGTGTTTATCCAGACATTAAGACTTGAGTATTACGAGTTTTTCAGCAAGTTCTATACGGGAGGAGGCAGGGCTTTTTCTCCTGTAAGATGGAAATAAAGATCTATTCCATAAATGAAAGATCCAGCAAAGAAGGAGATGACCGGTAAAAATGAACTCTCTTGTTGTTGTTACTCTGTTATCTGTACTTACGGCAGGTTCTGGTATGTTTCTCAGGGGAAGAAAAATAAGGGGAGCAAAGAACATCATGAAGGTATGTGTAACAATCAGTGTCCTCTCTCTCTTCATGGTGGCTGCCATGCCTGTAATGACAGCGCCCTCCCTTGCCCAGGAAGAAATTGCCACATCCTCTTCCGGAATGGGATATTTAAGTGCCAGTATATCTACAGGTCTTGCCTGCCTGGGTGCCGGAGTTGCCGTGGCTGTTGTCGGAGCTGCTGCCCTCGGGGTTATCGGAGAAAAACCCGAGGCCCTTGGTATGACCCTTATCTACCTTGGACTTGCAGAAGGGATAGCCATATATGGTGTTATTATATCCCTCCTTATCCTGGCGAGGCTGTGATGTATTTTGAAGGCTTTCCTTATAAGCGATAATCACGACACCCTGGTGTTGCTGAGGCTTGCCGGAGTAAAAGGTGTGATCGCTCACGACGGGGAGGGTATTAAAAGAGCCATAGCAGAAGCTCTCGAGGATGAAGGGACGGGAATTCTGGTTTTGACAGAGAAAATTTCTTCCAGGGTGCCTGAAATGGTTAAAGACATCAGGGAAAGGCAAGACCTTCCCTTAGTTATAGAGATCCCGGATCGTCATGGCAGCATAAGAAACAGGAATTTCCTTACAGAATACCTTAAGGAGGCCATTGGGGTGAATATAGAATGACCCATGAAGAAACCAGGAAAGTAGAGGACCTTAAGGAACTCATTCTGGCAAAGGCAGAGGCTGAAAAGGGTTATGCACTGAAGAACGCCAGGGAGGAAGCAAAAAACTGGATCAACGAGCAGAATTCCAGGCTTGAGCAGACCATAAATGGAATTCTGGCAGATGCCAGGAAAAGGGCAGAAGAGATAAGAAGAAGAGAGATCATGTCGGCTGAAAGAGAGGCAGAAAGGGAGAAGCTGCGCCTTCAGAATTCGCTCCTCGCAGATGGGCTGAACCGACTCGAATCTGCCCTTGAAAAGCTCAGGGGAAGAGATAATTATCCCGGGATACTGGCTGGACTGGCGGTTGAGGGGGTAAATTCCATGCCAGATGTGGAAAAGGTATTTCTGCGACTCGGAGACTCGGACAGGGATCTGGGAGAGAGTCTTGCCGTGAAGGTTTCGGAGCTTGTCCCGGGAGTTGAGGTCCATTTTGATCCTTCTCCGGCGCCAATAACCGGAGGGCTCTGGCTCAGTTCTGAAGACGGCAGATGGCAGTCCCGTCTGGACTGGTCAGTAAAGGCATCGGAGATGTCTGATGAGCTTGCGGAGAGGCTTCTTCTCCTTCTGTGATCCCAGGGAGGTATTGATTTGAAGAAAACTGGAAAGATCGTTACGGTTAATGGTCCCGTGGTCAGGGCCTCCGGGATGAGAAATTTTGCCATGAGAGAGATGGTGGGAGTTGGAAGTCTGTCTCTGATCGGCGAGATCATTCGCATGGATGGAGAGGATGCCCTTATTCAGGTCTATGAGGATACAAGTGGGTTAGGGCTCGATGAGGAAGTCATGGGAACTGGAGAGCCTCTTTCAATGGCTCTCGGACCTGGACTGGTCGGCAATATTCTCGATGGCATAGGGCGCCCCCTTGGCACTCTCCTGAAAAAGGAAGGTTCCTTTATCTCCAGGGGGTCAAGGGCCGAACAGATAGATCTTGAAAAAAGCTGGGAGATAACTCCCCAGGCAAGTGCAGGAGATATTGCCACCCCGGGAAGTGTTCTGGCTACTATCGAGGAATCTTCCATGGTTACCCATAAAGTCATGGTCCCTCCGGAAGTTGAGGGTCAGATCCTGTCCATAGTTTCCGCAGGGTACCACAAGGCATCTGAAAAGGCGGCTACCATAAGGGACGGAAAGGGAAGAGAAGTGGATGTTCCCCTTGTGCAGCGATGGCCAGTGAGAAAGGCACGTCCCTACAGGGAGCGGCTCCTGCCCGATGAGCCCCTCATAACCGGTCAGAGGGTTATAGACGGACTCTTTCCCATTTCAAGGGGAGGAGTTGCTGCAATACCCGGAGGTTTTGGCACAGGAAAGACAGTGACCCAGCACCAGCTTGCCAAGTGGAGCGATGCGAAGATAGTGGTATACATAGGATGTGGCGAAAGGGGCAACGAGATGACCCAGGTTCTTGAGGAGTTCCCGGTTCTCGAGGATCCTCATAGCGGAAGGCCCCTTATGGAAAGAACGGTGCTTATTGCCAATACATCCAATATGCCTGTTGCGGCCAGAGAAGCTTCAATATATACGGGAATAACAATTGCAGAATACTACCGGGATATGGGGTACGACGTGGCACTGATGGCGGATTCCACCTCACGCTGGGCAGAAGCCCTGAGGGAAATATCAGGAAGGCTGGAGGAGATACCGGCGGAAGAGGGATTTCCCGCCTACCTTCCAACAAGGCTGGCCGAGTTTTACGAGAGAGCAGGCAAGGTGGTTAACATGAACGGTTCCCAGGGAAGTATTTCAGTGATCGGAGCAGTTTCGCCTCCTGGCGGAGACTTCACCGAACCAGTGACCCGACATACCAAAAGATATATTCGATGTTTCTGGGGGTTGGACAGACAACTTGCCCACGGAAGGCATTTTCCTGCAATAAACTGGACCGATTCATACAGCGAATATGCGGAAGAGGTCAAGGACTGGTACCTTTCGAACATAGATCCCAGGTGGGTGGAACTCAGGGATAGCGCAAGGGAGATCCTGGCAGAGGACGACAGGATACAGCAGATCATAAGGCTTGTTGGAGAGGATGTCCTTCCTGATGATCAGCGCCTTGTTGCCTTTGTCGCTTTCCTGCTTAAGAATGGATATCTTCAGCAGGGTGCTTTTGGTCCGGATTCCTTCTGTCCTCCGAAAAAGGGATTTCTAATTCTTGACACGATAATGGAATTTTACGGTGTTGCGAAGGATCTGGTTGAGAAAGGCTGCCCCCTCTCTCTTATAAAGGATCTTGACGAGGTAGCAGAAATTGCTCATCTGAAGGAGATATCTCTGGAAAAGAAGGATACCATAGCTGATATTCGGGACGATCTAGTCCGAAAGCTTAGAGAAGTCGGAAAGGAACGACTGGCAAGGCCCGGAGGTGAGTCCAAATGGCGCTGACTGAGCACGTTGGAATAGACCAGATCAACGGGCCCTTTATTCTCCTGGGAAGAATAGGAGGAGTCGGCTATGATGAAATAGTAGAGGTCATTGACCAGACAGGAACTGCCAGAACAGGAAGGGTTATACTTGTAGATAAAAATGCAACCCTGGTACAGGTTTTTTCAGGCACCAGGGATCTTGTCCCCAACGGGACGAGAGTTCGTTTTGCCGGAAAGGGCCTTGAAGTAAGCCTCTCTCCATCGATAATCGGAAGGGTTTTTAACGGTCTTGGAGAGGCAAGGGACGGATGCGGTAAAGTCATGGGTGGTATAAGGAGGAACGTCAATGGTCTTCCAATAAATCCCATGGCGAGATCCTATCCAAGGGATTTCATACATACCGGCATCTCCTCTGTTGATGTCCTGATAACTCTGATACGAGGACAGAAGCTGCCAGTATTTTCCGGAAACGGACTTTACCACAACAGTCTTGCCGTGCAGATAGCCACCCAGTCAAGGCTTGTAGGGGAGGAAAAGTTCGCGGTAGTCTTCGCAGGAATAGGCATAAAGCATGATGATGCTGCTTTTTTCCAGCGAGAACTCTCCGGAGGAGGAAGGACATCCAACATTGTTATGTACCTTAACATGGCGGACGATCCTGTGATAGAGAGGATCGCCACGCCGAGGTTCGCCCTTGCTACTGCGGAATATCTGGCCTTCGACCTGGGAATGCATGTACTTGTAATAATGACTGATATGACAAATTACTGTGAGGCCCTGAGAGAACTCAGCGTAGCAAGAGGTGAAGTTCCCAGCAGAAAGGGCTATCCCGCTTATCTCTACAGTGATCTTGCCTCTCTTTATGAAAGGGCCGGAGTCATTGGAAAAAGTAGCGGAAGTGTGACCCAGATACCTATCCTTTCAATGCCCAACGATGACATTACCCATCCTGTTCCGGATCTCACTGGATTTATCACAGAAGGACAGATAGTTCTATCCAGGGATCTTACCAACAGGGGGATGTACCCGGCTATTGATATTCTTACCAGTCTCTCCAGGTTAATGAAGGACGGTATAGGCAAGGGTTTCACAAGGGAAGATCATCCGAGACTTGCCAGCCAGCTCTTTGCAAGTTACAGCAGGGTCCAGGAAATACGGGCTCTTTCCGGAGTAGTTGGTGAAGACGAGTTGAGCGAAAATGACAAAAAATACCTTCAATTCGGCAGGGCCTTCGAAAAAAATTTCCTCCTGCAGGGAAAGGACGAGGACAGGGAGATATCCGAATCTCTTGACAAAGGATGGGAACTTCTATCCACTCTTCCAAGAATGGATCTTACCAGGGTTTCATCTGAGGACATAAAAAAGCATATTCTTAAGCGGAAATGGTGAAAAGTTTTTTGATATCCCCTGTTTGACAATAGATTACGCTGCTGATATAAGATAGCACAATTATACATGGAGAGTTGGGGATCCTTTGATCTTATTACAGCAGATAAGAGTTCTTGGTGACCGGGGCAGGACCAGGATTCTTTCCACCAGACTGCCTGTGGATGTAAAGACCGAAGGGGCGATTTTCATCGATTCTCTGCCCCGGAAGAACGCTATTTCCCTCGCCGATCATCTTGTGGTGATAAAGGGCTCCCGCATTCTTCAAGACAGGTCCTTTCTTGAAGGGTTGCTGAGTCTACACGAAGATCTTGAATACGCTGCCATAGGGATACTGAGCGACACCGATATCGATACTTCCAGGATCATATCTCTTTTCGGTGGGAGAAGGCCTTCTTTTCCAGTCCTGCTGTTGCCCTCATCCGAGGTAAAAAAAGACAACTTCTCCTTTTCCATTGAAGGTTATGGCAAACAGGACTTCCCCGAGCTTTCCGGAGATTTCAGGGAGTTTGCAGACATAATATTCGGTGACGGGAAGATAGAATCAGTAGTAAAAAGACTTGCCAGGATACTTGGCCATGATGTTGCCTACAGGGATCTCTTCAGGAAGAATAGCGCCATAGCATCCACCTCCGAAAATTTTTCCGAGAGCCTGAAGCTCTACCCATTGAAGGAGATACTGCGTATCTTTCCATGTTGCGAGATCAGTCACAGGGAAAGAAAGATGGGTTATCTCGTTGCAAATCCTGACCAGGGTGCCTTTATCGATATTTCTCTCCGGGAACTTGGAATCATAGGAAACGCCATAATTGCCATAAGACTGATAGCTGAGAAACAGATACAGTATCTGGACCTCGAGAAAAAATACAGGGACCAGCTTGTAAAAGACCTCCTGTACAACAGGGTCAGATCCCTGGAAGAAGTGGAAAACAGGGCCCATACCTTTGGATGGAAGTTTGAGAATAGAGTTGTGGCAATGGTAATCAGCCCGCGAATCTCTGGAGAAGAGGAGCTTTACGGGGAAAAAAGCGATGATCCAAGCCTCGATACAGAGCTTGTAAAATCAAGGGTCAGGGTGTTTTTTCCTTACGTAGCTTACGCTGAGGTGGCCAATTCCCTGGTGTTTCTAATTTCTCCCGCAGCTGGTGACGAAAGGGCAAAAAGGATGGATTCCTTTTACGAGACCGTAAGGCAGATATCTTCAGAAATAAACAGCGTAATCCATGATCCTGTCTCCATAGCTGCAGGAGGTTTCAGGGACAACATACTCAACGTGGGAGAGAGCTACATGGAGGCCCAGAGAGCCCTGAAGGTTTTGCGTACCTATTCTCTTGACGATAATATAGCCATATGGGACAGGCTTGGATCGTACAAGCTCCTCTCCACCCTGGATACCTACAGTGAAGCTTCCCAGTTCTTCCTTAGAGAACTTAGTCCCCTTCTGGACTACGACAGACAGCACAACAGCGATCTCCTGGAAACCCTCTACGCAATTGACCGGAACAACTGGAACCTAAGCAGTACAGCTTCCGAGATAAACGTTCATTACAATACCATGAAGTATCGTTACAAAAACATTGCTGAGATCCTATCGGTGGATCTCGAAGACAGCGAAAACCGCTTCAATATTGCCCTCGCCCTGCGCCTTTATAAAATGAGCAGAGCATAGCTTCATGTGAGTTTGTCCATAATGGACAAACACCCCCAGTAAAAATTTGGCCCATGCAGATAATGTTTAATTGGAAGTTACAGAGTATCCTCTTTGTGCTAATAAAAAATTACAAAGAGGTGTGCCTGTATGAATTCGATTCCACAGATACCGGAAAGGGAAAGGTCAGTAGAGATCCTTCAGCAGCTTGTCAGGATGAGGACCCATCAGCCTTATGGAAACGAAAAGGACATAGTGAAATATATTTCCTCCCTTTTCCCGGACAATTCTGTGGAAAAGCGGATTATAGACCACGGAAGCAACAGGGCTTCCCTTGTGATAACCATACCCGGAGTTGACCGATCACGGAGTGTTGCCTTGACAGGTCATATCGATACTATTGGAGTCCAGAATTTCGACGGATGGGAGCATCCTCCTTTCGCAGCAGATATTGATGGAGACCTTCTCTATGGTCGAGGAGCTGCAGACATGAAGGGCGGACT
>CAZFJG010000026.1:0-17394 GCA_964519285.1 uncultured Synergistales bacterium
TGCGGTTTTGATCTCTCAAATTTTGCCTTCGCCATTGTTCTGTTATACCTCCCTATTGCATTTATAATTCACCTGAGGCACTAAGTGCCTTGTGAATTTTATCATATTCACTGAAAAATCTATACACTCCATGCAAAAAAAACCGGAGTATTCTACTCCGGGGTATGATAAAAAGTCTGGAGCCGACTTCCGGACTTGAACCGGAGACCCCATCCTTACCATGGATGTGCTCTACCTGCTGAGCTAAGTCGGCATTACCTTACAAATAGCTGGTGGTGGGAGAAGGATTCGAACCTTCGTAGGCGAAAGCCGGCAGATTTACAGTCTGCTGCCTTTGACCACTCGGCCACCCCACCACTTTATATCTCTTTTTTATGGAGCCGGCGATCCGACTCGAACGGACGACCTGCTGATTACAAGTCAGCTGCTCTACCAACTGAGCTACACCGGCATGCCGCTGGTTTATTATACTTACTGAACTGTTTCTGTCAACACCTGATTTTTACAATATCTATTTATTTTTTCAGGTCTTTCTTAGTGGTTCTATCTGGTTTTTTGATGAAATGACAGGCGGACTAACTTTAATTCATCTGTTCGCCTGACATTTTACTTACTCCTATCTATTTAAGTGTTATGTGCGTACCAGTCTTTCCTTCAAGGGCTTCTTTTGCCTTGAAAAGAGAGGTTATGATGGCAGTTCCTGAAGGCTTATTCTCAACAAACTGCAGGCAGGCCTCTACCTTTGGAAGCATGCTTCCAGGAGCGAACTGGCCTTCCTCTATGTACTTGAGTGCTTCCTCTTTATTCATTTTTGACAGAGCCTTCTGGGTAGTTTTGTTAAAATCTATGCAGACCTGTTCAACTTCAGTAAGGATCAAAAGGTCATCTGCGTCTACTTCCTCGGCAAGTTTAGAACAGGATTTATCCTTGTCGATAACGGCATCAACACCATGGTAACCTTTATCATCTTTGATAACAGGAATGCCTCCGCCGCCTACGGTAATGACCACTACTCCATTTTCAACCATTTTTTCAATAGACCCGACTTCAACAATATCCAGTGGCTGGGGAGACGGTACAACACGCCTGTAACCTCTACCTGCATCCTCTACAAAGTCAAAACCCTTTTCTTTCTCGATCTTTTCGGCTTCTTCTTTTGTGTAGAACATTCCCACTGGCTTTGAGGGTTTATGGAAAGCAGTATCGTCTGCTGCTACTTCTACCTGAGTAACTACTGTAACTACATCTCTCTGTTTTCCCTCCTCCCTGAAAACTTTCTGAAGAGCCTGCTGTATATGATAACCAATATATCCCTGTGACATGGCTCCACATTCGGCCAGGGGCATTACAGGAGTGCCACCACCCTCGTTTGCAGAGTAGTCCATGGCGAGCTGTATCATCCCTACCTGGGGACCGTTTCCATGTCCTACTATCACTTTATTTCCACTGTTGGCGAGGCTGACTATTGTCTCTGCTGCCTTTTCAACTGCCTTGATCTGTTCCTCAGGAGTCTTTCCAAGGGCATTGCCTCCGAGGGCTACAACAATTTTTTTAGTCATGATCAGATATGCTCCTTAACAAAGGGTTGCATACATGACAGCTTTGATGGTATGCATTCTGTTCTCGGCTTCATCGAATACCTTGGACTGGGGAGATGAGAATACCTCGTCTGTTACTTCCATTTCAGGGATACCATACTTCTCGTTGATCTCGTTTCCAATTTTGGTGTTAAGATCATGGAAAGAAGGAAGGCAATGAAGGAAAATTGCATCAGGGTCAGCGTTGTCCATAACTGCCTTTGTTACCTGGAAAGGTTTGAGAAGCTTGATCCTGGTTTCCCATACCTCTTCGGGCTCACCCATTGATACCCAGATGTCAGTGTAAATGGCATGCGCTCCTTTTGTGCCCTCTTCAACGTTATCCGTAAGGGTTACAGTGCTTCCGTTCTCGCTGGCGATTTCTTTTGCCCTGGCTACAAGGTCATCTGCAGGGAAAAGCTCTTCAGGGGCACAAACAGTGTAGTTGACGCCCATCTTTGCGCAGGCGATCATCAATGAGTTAGCTACGTTATTTCTGCCGTCACCCATGAATACGAAGTTAAGGCCTTCAAGTCTGCCAAAATTCTCTTCAATAGTCATAAGGTCAGCAAGCATCTGCGTGGGATGAAACTGATCGGTAAGGCCGTTCCAGACAGGGACACCTGAATCCTTTGCAAGTATCTCAACTGTTTCCTGGCTGAAGCCCCTGTACTCAATTCCGTCGTAGTACCTTCCAAGAACCTTGGCTGTATCGGAAATGGATTCCTTCGCTCCCATCTGAGAAGTACCGGGACCAAGATAGGTTACACCCATGCCAAGATCAAAGCTCGCAACCTCGAAAGAACAACGTGTACGGGTTGAAGTTTTCTCAAATATCAGTGCGACGTTCTTGCCTTCAAGATAACGATGAGGTACTCCCGCTCTTTTCATTCTCTTAAAATCCCTGGACAGATCAAGGAAATACTTGATATCTTCCTTGGAATAATCAAGAAGTGCCAGCAAACTTTTTCCTCTCATGTTTACACCCATTATTAAATCCTCCTGTATTGTATTAATTTTGAAAAATTTAATTTACATTTTCTTTAAGCATTAGTACATCATTCCTTTATTGAACCTTTTCGCGAACCATTGGCATGGTCATGCAGCGTGGCCCACCTCGACCTCTTGAAAGCTCTGCTGAAGGGATGACGTAGAGTTTTACTCCATTGTCCTCAAGGAGTTTGTTGGTTACTACATTGCGGTCATAAACTATAACTTCTCCCGGCGCAATGGCAAAGGTATTTGAACCGTCACTCCACTGCTCACTTGAGACATCAATAAGGTCTCCTCCACCACAGAGGATAAGTTTAACTTCATCAATTTCAAGATACTTCCTGAGAATGAAATCAAGGGTGTTTTCTTCCTTGGTGTACTGAAGTTTACCGTCTTTTCCGCTAATTGAAAAGACTTGAAGTGGTTCTTCAATTTCTGGATTAATGGTTAAAATGTCCCTGTCTATCATTGTAAATACGGTGTCGAGATGCATTAATGCACGTTTTTCAGGGATCCTGAACACAAGGACCGTTTCAAATCCGTCCTTTCCGTTCAGAATATTTTCCGCAAAGATCTCTATACCTTTTGGCTCGGTTCTCTGGGATATCCCTACGGCTATAACCTTGTCATTAATTATCAGTTCATCCCCTCCCTCAATGTGGTAGGGAAGATCGCGCTGGTAATAGAAGGGGATCTCCTCATCTCGAAACATTGGATGATACTTGAATATGTATTTACCGAAAAGGGTCTCCCTGTTTCTGATGGGGCTCCACATATGGTTCATGGAGACTCCGGAGCCTATCAGCGAAAACACATCGCAGGTAAAGTAAAGGTTGGCATAGGATTAGTTACGAAAGGATGATTGGCTTCGATATGATCCACCAGTGTTTCGAGAGGATATTTCGGAAATTCAGTCCTTCTTATTCCAGACATGGCATAGTCAACCATATCGTATGTAGAAACGTCATCAAGTAAAAATTTTTCTCAGAATTGTGATGGCTTTCTGAGATTTTATATTGGCTTCTGAAATAAATTCATCCACGAAAGCCTCTTTCACGTCACTCTGCTCAAGAGACTCCCTGATAAGATCATGAAGATAAAAAATCTCAACTCATAGTCCCGTAACACTTTCCCAAACTGGTCATGTTCTGCAACGACATCATTAACGTAAGGAACTTCGTCAAAGAGGAACTCCTCCATCAGTTCAGGAGTGATATTTTTCAACTCCCTCCCTGGATGATGCAAGATTACTTTTTTTAATTTTCCTATTTCCGAAAAGACCTGAATTTTTGCCATTTTAATACAGCAAATTTCCTGTAATTATTATGCGCTTACTCCAGTTTTTCCGGTACTTTATAGTCCGTTATTTAACAGTTTATAAAGTACCGGAAATATTAAACTCAGAGCGTTATTCAGTCCGCCTTTGCTGCCTTAAGTATCATTCCGTTGGTAAAGAAAACCATTACTATATAAACAACACAGCCACCCAGTCCTTAAAGGATCGGAGCTTCAACCCATCCAACCTGAGCATAAAGGACAAGATAAACGTTAAGTGCAAAGCCTGTAAGCATCGAGAAAAGGCACGCTTTGAGGTCCGCCTCGACGAAGGTCGCCATGGTAACAGGTCCGACAAACATCGCGATAAATCCTCCTGTACCTATAAAGGCGCTCTGATTTAATATTCCCTGGGGTAAGATAGGTCAGCACAAGACAGAACACACTCCTTTTTTCCTGTCTGAAATAATTACAGGAAAGATGATAGCCTTTTACATTGTGCATTTCTCATAGTGGGAATCTTTACAAACAGGTTTCTTTTAAAGCAGAGTGCACAAGGTTTCAGTTATCCTGCTAATCGTGGGCTGCTTTTTCCATAATCGGTTATAAAAGGCATATGACAGTTCTTTTAGGGAATATAACTGTCATATTTTCAATATTTAAGTAATGGATATGGAGGGATTATTTACTTAAGTTGAGATCAATACATATATGTGACTTTTTGTGCATTTTAAAACATATAACCTCACTAAGCTGTTGGTCATAATCATCTATTTGACAAGTCTCTTTTCTTATTATCGACCCGCCGGTTTTCTGAAAAGGGAGGATAATTTATCATATCAATTCCTCTGCATTATTGATAAAAACTCTTATCCCCGCCTTGGATATGTAGTCTTTTCTGCTGAATTTTTCAAGTTCTTCTTTAAGGCTGCATGTATTTTCATCCTCACAGAAGATCATGAAGACCCACTCCTTGCCAGGAAAAACAGCGTTACCCCAGTGGGTCTTTTCTCCCTGGTTATCCTTGCCCAGTACGTCCTTCCAGACTGTATAGCCCTTTACTCCTACATTATCGAGGATCTCCATAAGCTCTTCACTGATGCTTTCATTGCATGTTATCCAGAGCATTTTCAATGTTGTTCACCTCTTTTGGCTTCCTCGAACCTTTTCGTTCTTCTGACCTTTTCTTCAAACAGAGAATAGATAACAGGTACAAGGACAAGAGTGATCAGCATTGAGACGAGAAGTCCTCCCATTACCGATACAGCGAGAGGCTTCCACATCTCGGATCCCATGGCATTGCTCAGGGCCATCGGAGTCATTCCCAGAAACGTTGTCATTGTAGTCATAAGAATGGGCCTTAATCGTCTTTCACCTGCCTCGAGCAGGCTCTCTCTCAGGCAATTTCCTCTAGCCCTGACAAGATTGATGTAATCTACCAGCACAATGGCGTTATTGACAACAATACCAATGAGCATTATCACTCCCAGAATACCCTGAAGAGACAGATACAGGCCTGTTGCAAGATATGCTATAACTACTCCAGAAAGAGCAAAAGGAATACTGAACATGATAACAAAGGGGTCAAGATACGCCTCGTACTGCCCCGCCATGACCATATAGACCAGCAGTATCCCGAACAAAAGAAGATAACCCATCTGCCGGAAGGCATCAGCCTGTTCCTCGATCTGGCCTCCATAGCTTATTCTTACTCCTTCGGGGATTGCCATCTCTTCAATGGCTACTTTAGCATCTTCTACTACGTCTCCAAGCGCACGTCCCTGAACATTTCCCTCCACCGTTACATATCTCTGCTTGTTCTTCCTGTTGATCTGAGGTGGACCTACTTCTTCAGTAACTTCGGCTATGGATGAAAGTTTTACAAGATCTCCCTTTCGGTCAGATACGGGAAGCCTGTAAAGAATATCCATATTGTTTCTCTGCTCTTCCTTGAGCCTCACGTTGATAGGATAATCATCCTCACCTTCCCAGAAATTTTCACTGATCTCATAACCATAATAATATGTTCTGAGAGTCTGCCCCACAGCAGCAGTGCTTATACCAAGCAAGGATGCTTTTTCCTTGTCCACCATGGTCCAGACTTCGGGGCGGTCCTGTTTCTGGCTTATTGAAATGTCAACTGCTCCACCAACTTCTGAAAGCCTTTCCCTGACCTTTTCAGCAGTCTGGATAACAACAGAAAGATCATCTCCGTAAACTTCAATATTAAGAGGCTTGGATCCCAGAAATATAGCCTTTATCGGAGAAGATACAAGAACTGTCATTTTTCCTATCCCCGGTTTTTTCTGGAGCCATTTCCTCACTACCTGTGCCACCTCGAAAGCAGAGCGTTCTCTCTCTGACTTGTCCACAAGTTTCATTCCAACAGTTCCAATATTGGATCCGGATTCCTCCCCGGCAGCCACTGAATATCCCTCTTCATCCATTCCATCATAACCATATATCGTTTCAGCTTCAGGAAAGTTTTCATTGCAAAAAGCGATTACTTCCCTTACCAACTCATCCGTTTCCTCAATCCTGGTACCTTGGGGAAGTGTAAAAGTTACCTGTACGTCCCCTGTATCAGGATCCGGGGTAAGCTCGGTACCAATAAATCCAAAACCATAGAAAGTCAGGCCAAGAATTACTACAGCAAAAGCAATGATCTTGAACCGATTATCAAGGGACCAATCAAGAAAATCCCTGTATTTTTTCTCAATTGTTGAAAGCAGCCTGTCCGAAAACTTGTGGATATAACGTTTACCCCCACTGCTTGAGAAAAAGCGGCTTCCCATCATCGGAATAAAAGTAAGACTTACAAAAAGGGAAGCCACTACTGCAATTACTATGACAATTGTAAGAGAGGAAAAGAAAACTCCAACCAGTCCCGAGATGAAGGCAAGTGGCAAAAGTACAACAGCTGTTGTAAGAGTTGAAGCGACCAGAGCACTCCCAACCTCTCCTGCACCAAGAACTGCAGCTATGTGTTTACGTTCTCCCTGCTCAATGTGGTAGATTATCTGGTCTGTTGCAACTATAGAATTATCCACTACCATTCCTGAGGCCACCGCAAGGGCGGAAAGGGTGAAGATGTTGATGGTGTAGCCCATTTTCCCCATCACAATGAATGTAATAACAAGGGAAAATGGTATTGCTCCGCACACGACCAGGGAAGCAGGCAATCTTCTTAAAAAGGCCCAGGTAACAAGAAATACAAGAGTTATTCCAGCCAGTAGTGAAATCGCAAGGTTCTTAAGAGAGTTAAGAATAAAATCGGCTGTATCAAGGGCAACATGGTAGGTTACACCTTCAGGAAAACGGGTTTCCTTAAGTTCTTCCAGCTTGTCATGGATAAGCCCGGAAACTTCTACTGTATTTGCATCACTGTTTTTAAGAACTGCAACAAATATTGAAGATTGCTGGTAATGCCAGCCGTTCATTGTCTTCTCAGCGAATCCATCCACAACAGATGCAACATCCCCGAGGTAGACAGGCCTTCCGTTATAAACTCCTATAACAAGAGAACGGATTTGTTCGACAGATTCAAACCGTCCTTTAAGCCTGAGGTAATATTCGGTCTTACCCTGCTTTATTGAACCTGCAGGAATGTTAATATTTCCGGACTCCAGAGACCCAATTATTTGATTTACTGACATTTGATAAGCTTCAAGCCTGTTTATATCTAACTGGATCTGAATCTCCCTCTTCTGACCGCCATAAGAAAGAGTTGATCCAACACCAGGGAGCCTGGAAAGTTCTTCAATTATGGTATTTTCCGTAAAGTAACTGAGTCCCTCAAAATTTTTCTCTGCAGTTACGCTAAAACCAATTATTGGGATCATACCTGATGTTATCTGAAGTAGCACTGGTTCCTCTATATCATCAGGCATATCCTGTTTGGCCATTGGAATGATATCCCTGACATCGCCCATCTTAACGTCCAGATCAGTTCCCCACTCGAAACGTACCGTTACTACCGAAAGATTATCCAGTGACTGGGAATATATTTCATCTACTCCAGCAATGAGGGAAAGCTGATCCTCCATTGACCTGGTAACCTTCTGCTCAATATCACTTGCAGAAGCTCCTGGCCATGGAGTAATGACATTGATCACAGGAGGCTCTATGTCCGGAAGCATGTCCAGCTTGAGGTTTGTCAGGACGATGCCTCCTATCAGGATCACTGCAATAAAGACCATTAAAGTAGATATGTATCTTTTTACTGAAATCTCGGGAAGGTTCACTACTTTTTCACCTCAACTGAAGCTCCATCCCTGACCTTGTCCGAAAGGGTGGATATTACGAGATCGCCTTTTTTGAGGCCTTCCTTGATCTCCACAAGGTTATTTTCCCGGCTTCCCACGGATACGATACTTTCTTCTGCAATGTCTCCACTTAAAAGATACACCTTGAAACTGCCTGTTCCAGAGACTCTCCTTACAACATCTCGAGGAAGAGCCAGAGCCTCGTGACTGCCTGCCACTATCTCAACCCTGGCGAACATTCCAGGCTTTAGAATACCCTCTGAAGGAAGATTAACGATCACCTCTCCAGCTCTTGTTGCCGGATCGATCATCGGAGAAAGCCTTGATACCCTGCCGGTAAACTTCTTTTCCCCGGCTGCATCCACTGTCACTGATGCTTTCTGGCCGGTCTTTAATTTCATAAACTCTCTGGCTGGAACATTTCCTGAAGCCTCCAGTTTATCCTGTTTATTGATCAAAAAAGCTGGCTGCTGTGACATAGTATCACCGGGGTCTATAGATCTTTTACTGATAACACCGTCGACAGGTGCTGTTATCTTATGATATGAAAGCATCGTTTCAAGCTGAGCAAGAGAGGAACGGGCTTCCTTCAGCCTGCTTCCAGAAGATTCGTACTGTGCTTCAGAATGTTCATAGGCCTGTCTGCTTATAACATCCTGACTGTACAGTTCTTTCATTCTCCTGAAATCTTTTTCAGCTGTTCTATAATTAGTAGCGGCAATATTCACCGTTTCCCTGGCCCTGTTAATATCCTGCATTATCAAGGTGTAATCAGCTTTTGCAAGAATGTCACCCGTTTTTACAGTGTCGCCTTCTCTTACCATAACTTCAAGAACTGTCTTACCGACAACCTTGGGGACAACTGCAGCCATCTCCACTGGCTCAAGATTGGCCACGTATTCGACTTTGTCTGTGAATCTGTGTTTCTCTACGGTAACAGCGGATACATCCACTATTTCCCTGACAGGAACAACATTATCCTGTTCGAAATTCTCCATGTATCTGTAAAAAATTAATGCTGCAAAAATTAGTACAATACCAAGAACAAAGGCAGCCTTTTTCATCCAGATCAACTCCTGAAACTGTATTTCAAATCTGTAAAATCATCCCTGAAAGTAAACTTCTTTCCCCTCTTCAGGAAATAGCTGACATATCATGAAACGCCAGAGTTTTTTTGTCAAAGAAGGACTTCTTCTTATATTAAGCCCGAAAAGCAATCCATTGAAGGCCGCTTCAAAGAGAACTGCCAGCTCTTTCAGTTCCAGTTCTCCCTGAAGCTCAAGATATCCCGGCCTTAATTCTATAACCTTGTCCACAAGGTCTTCAATAAGTGTATCTGTAAATTCTGAGGCAAGACTGGCTATCTCGCCGGACTTTCTCTGGGCCTCCAGATTCATCTGAAGCAAAAGAAGAGCAGATTGCTGATTGACAAGATAATATTCAAACACCTTTTCTCCACGCTCAAGGAAAAAGGTTCTCAGGTCTTTTTCCTCAAGATCTTTACTGGTGGGTATCATGATCTTTCTTACCAGATTCATCTCCTCATCAAGAATAGTCTTGAAGAGTTCAATTTTACTTTTGAAATGCCAGTAGAGAGCTCCCTTGCTAACACCAGCATTTTTTATAATTGAACCTGTACTGGTACCGTAATAACCATAAAAGGCAAAGGATTCTCTGGATACATCAATTATCTTTTGTCTTATATTGTCCTTGGAACATTCCAAACAAAAACCTCCCGACCGGTCGGTCTTATTGTCAGAACAAATATATGACAGATCCTTGGATCTGTCAATATTAGATCCTCCCTGTTAAAGTGACAGAATGACCTTGGCGATCTCAAAATAAACAATGAGTCCAAAAACGTCAACTATTGTAGTTATAAAGGGACCTGACATTATGGCAGGGTCTATTTTCAATAACCTCGCCACGAGTGGAAGGAACGTCCCTGCAAGGTTTCCTAAAAGAACTACTGCTATGACTGTCAAAGCTACCGTAATAGATACTGCTGTACCAGTTCCCATCATATAAGCACGTCCAAGTGCAAGAACTGCTAAAGCAACACCAAGCATAAGCCCAGTAAGGATTTCCCTGTATGTAACTTTCCAGATATCTTTCCATTCAATTTCGCCAAGGGTCATTCCTCTTATAACGAGGGTTGAAGCCTGTGTTCCAGCATTTCCTCCTGTCCCTATAAGGAGAGGAATAAAATAACTCAAGGCTACGACTGTCTCAATTGTATATGAGTAATGCTTCAACACCGACGAAGTAAAAGCTACTGTAACAATACATATTACAAGCCACATGAATCGTTTTCTGGCCAGGGTAAATAAATTGGAGTTCAGATAGGTATCCTCCACCGGCTGAATACCTGCCATTCTCTCAAAGTCTTCTGTGGCCTCTTCCTCGAGGATATCAAGTATATCGTCAAAGGTGATAATTCCAACAAGCCTTTCCTCGCTGTCCACAACAGGCACAGCATGCAGGTCGTACCTCGAGAGCATCTGTGCGACTTCTTCCTGGTCAGCATTCGTATTAACATACATTGGATCATCCATAAGAGAAGAAACACGTGTATGGCCTTCCGCCATTATAAGATCCTCGAGCTCTACTACTCCTCTTATATGTCTTCTGGTATCCACTACAAAACAGGTATAGATTGTCTCCTTGCTCCTGGCATTCTGTCTAATTGTGGAAATGGCATCTTCTGCAGTCATATCTTCCTTGAGATCTATGTATTCAGGGGTCATTATTCTTCCGGCAGAATCGTCCGGATAGTTGAGGAGAGTGTTGGCAAGTTTCCTCTCTGCAGGAGATAACACCTGAAGCATCTTTTTTACGGTTTTTGCAGGAAGTTCATCAAAAAGAGCTGTCCTGTCGTCATCGGACATCTCCTCGATGAGCACAGCCACTTCTTCATCTGTAGAGTGCTCAAGGAGTTCTTCTCTTTCATGACCTTCCATCATCTCAAAGACTTCAATTGCCAGGTCTTTGGGAAGGAGCCTGAATATGAATACACGCGCAGGGGGTTCGAATTCGTAAAGAAGCTCTGCAATGTCGGCAGGTTCTTCTGAAGACAATATTTCCTTAAGTTTTCTGAAATCACGGGCTGCTATCAGTTCCTGTGTTTCTGATAGCAGGGAGTCAAGAACATGAGCCATTGGCCTTCCCTCCTCGAAAACAAGAGCAATTAGCATATGCTCTTTTGCACATGCTTAATATTTTTCTGTTTTATGATTTTTTACAAGGAGTGGCCTAAAAGTGGAAACAGGACCTACCCCGGCAAACACCGGGCAGATCCGCTTTTAAGGAGTACCTGGCGTTTGCTAAAACAAAGAATAAGTTATTATTGTTTTATTTAAACTACACGATAAAGGGACAGTACCACTTTCCATTTACATCTCCCTATCCAGAACAAGATTTTCAACAGTCTTTAAAATTACATTAACACAGGGGAAAAGAACTGTCGAGCACATTTCCCCTGTGTCATAAAAATACTGTTTATCAAAGTAAGGAAAGAAATTAACGCTTGGAGTACTGGTAACGTGCTCTTGCGCCTTTCTGTCCGAATTTCTTTCTTTCGACCATCCTGGGATCTCTTGTAAGCATACCAGCTTTTCTCAAGACAGATTTGAGTTCGGGATTCAGTTTAAGAAGCGCCCTGGCAAGACCAAGCTTTACAGCTCCGGACTGTCCAGTAAGGCCGCCTCCGCTTGCGTTAACGTAGACATCGATCTTTCCCTCCACTCCTGCTGCCTTCAGCGGAGAGAGAGCTTCGGAGTGCCAGATGGTTCTTGGAAAATATTCATCAGCGCTCCTGTCGTTGATCAGAAAATCACCTTTTCCGGGACGTATTCTGACCCTTGCAAGTGCATTTTTTCTTCTGCCGGTTCCCCAGTAAAAAGAAGGAGTATCCATTTTTATTTACCTCCTCTCGTAAACATTTAAACTTCCAGCTCTACAGGCTTCTGGGAAGTATGTGGATGATTCGGACCTGCATAAACCTTGAGCTTAAGGTAAGTTTTAAGACGGTTTTTTGGAAGCATTCCTTTAACAACTTTTTCTACCAGCTTTTCCGGATGCTTCTCAAGAATTGTAGCATAATTAACTGCCTTGAGCCCACCAGGATATCCACTGTAGCTGTGGACAAGAGACTGCTGCCTTTTCCTGCCGGTCAGCTTTATCTTTTCGGCATTGGTTATTATCACATAATCCCCGCAATCAACATGTGGGGTGTAAACCGGTTTGTTCTTTCCTGTCAAGATTTTAGATACGGCAGATGCCAGTCTTCCAAGTGGCTTATCTGTGGCATCTATAACGTACCAGCACCGTTCAACCGACTCTTTTTTAGCCATGAACGTTTTATTGTTGGTCATCAAATTCCACTCCTTTTGTTCCCACCAGTGTTGTATTTTATCTATGTACATCAAAATTCAGTTCTTTCCTTACCGTACCTGAAGCAATTATTCCGGAGACAGAAAGAACGTGGCAAGGGCTTCTTTTGTCTCCTTCTAAAGCCTGGAGGTGAACTGAACCTGATATCCTTATTTGTTTTTTTAGAGGTGCATGTCCTTTACATTGACAAGATCCGGGTTTTCTATAATTCCCGGAAATCTCCCTCTCTTGGCAATGGATTTTCCTTCTATTTCTTTTATGTCCATAGTCATATCTCTGGGTGCAGCGTGAGCTATATAGCTACCAACTCCAAATGAATCTGCTCCCGCTGCTGCAAGATCTCTTATTCTTTCTGGATTTATTCCACCAGAGACAATAATTTTTACATTATAATAACCTGCTTTGTCAAGTCTCCATCTTACTTCCCTTACGAGCTCCGGAGTAACTCCACCACGTTCCCCGGGAGTATCGAGTCTTACACCCTCCAACCTGTCACCAAGGGCATCGGCAACTCTCAATGTTTCCTCCGCCTCATCCTTGAAGGTATCCACAAGAACGATCCTGGCTTCATTTTGGGGAAGCATGGAATCATAAACTTTTGCAAGTTCAACAGTATCTCCAGCAATAAGTATTGCAGCATGAGGGATAGTCCCTTTTGGCTCCATACCTGCCAGTTTGGCACCGAGTATACAACTGGCAGCGGAGCATCCGCCGAACTTGACTGCCGCCCTTTCCATTACAGGTGCAACTGCTGGATGGACGTGTCTCGCTCCAAAACAGAGAACAGGCCTGCCTTCAGCTGCCTCAACACACTGCCTCGCAGCTGTGGCCCAACCTGTAGCACTTGCAAGCATTCCAAGCAATACGGTTTCGAACATACCAAATTCTGAATATCTGCCGGATATTCTAAGGACCACATCTCTGGAGCTGAATTGTGAACCTTCCGGCAGCGACATGATTTCCAGGTCTTTTCCGCTAAGAAGTCTTAAAACTTCGGACAGACCAGCAAAAACACCGTCTCCCCGGGAGAAGAACTCCGCCGTTACGCAGGAATTGAAACTCCCGTGTTTCCTGAGAACGTCCCTTGTCTTCACAAAGTAGATATCTGTCGTATGCCCCGCAGAAATTTCTTCATGGGTAGCACTGAGATATCTGTCCTCTGAAACTTCTATTGAAGAAATGTCTTCCAGTGAATCAAGATCTTTAAGAGACATGACAAACTACCCTGTTAGACTACCATAACAAGAACAAGGGAGTTGATCATGAAAAGGGTAGCCAAAACCACTGTGAGTTTTGTCAAAAATGTAAATCTCTGCCACTGGCTTACGCCCCCGGCCATATCTGCCTGGGTCCCTCCTCCAAATATTCCGGTGAAACCCCCCTGCTTCCTGTGCTGGAGCATAACAACAGAAACAAGGGCTAAACATAAAATAAGGTGGCCAACTTTAAGGAATATCTGCACTTTAGTGCACCTCCTGAGTTTGCTGTTTAAAATTCACGAACAATTATTTTATCACAGAAATCTGTGAAAGCATACCGATAAGGAGTTTTACCGCCACAGACCTGTGTGATAACAGTTCTTTAATATCTTTTCCCAATTCTCCAAAGGTTTTATCATATCCACTGGGCACGAAAATGGGATCGTAACCAAAACCATTCTTTCCAGCCGGCTGCCGGCCAATATTACCCCAACACAAACCCATGGTCAACCATGTTTCCCTGGAAAAAGGATCATAAAGGGCAAAAGAAGCTACATAACGACATGTCCTGTCTTTCTCCGAGGATAGTTTATCAAGAATTAAACTGTTCCTGTCATTATCGCTTTCCCCAATACGGGCGGAATATTTCCCCGGCCACCAACCCAGGCTTTTAACCTCAAGACCGCTGTCATCTGCCATACATACCATTCCTGTAGACCGGCTCCATTGAAGTGCTTTGAGTAAAGAGTTTTCCGCATATGATCTTCCTGTTTCTTCAACCTCCAATGAAGCTATATCCGGCCCGAAAAGAATCTCGATATCCAGGGGTTCCAGTAATGAAGCTACCTCTTTGTATTTATGGACGTTTCGGCTGGCGAAAAGGATCCTTTTATGCTTCAATTGCGAGTTTCTCCTCTTCTGAAATTTCGAGAACCTTTCTCTGCTGCACTATCAGATCCTTTATTCCAGAAGATGCAAGTTGAAGCATATTATCAAACTCATCTCTCGAAAAGGTATTACCCTCTCCTGTACCCTGAACTTCAATAAATTCACCCATTTCATTCATTACGACGTTCAGGTCAACTTCAGCCCTGCTGTCTTCTTCATAGACCAGGTCAAGCATTATATCTCCATCTACTTTTCCAGCACTTACTGCTCCTACAAAGGATTTTACCGGAATAGATCTTATCACTCCGTCATCCCAAAGTTTGCGAAGGGCATCGAAAAGAGCCACAAAGGCACCTGTAATAGAAGCAGTCCTTGTACCTCCATCTGCCTGAATAACATCGCAATCGATCCAGATCGTACGCTCTCCAAGCGACTTAAGGTTGACAGCAGCTCTCAGGGATCTTCCTATAAGTCTCTGGATCTCCGAGGCCCTGCCGTTAACGGTTCCCCTGGATGTACTCCTTGGCATTCTCGTTCCAGTGGACCGGGGAAGCATGGCGTATTCTGCCGTAACCCATCCCTGTCCGCTTCCTTTCAGGAAATTAGGTACCTTTTCCTCAACTGAAGCTGTACAGATGACTTTTGTTTTGCCACATTCTATCAGGACAGAACCCTCTGCATAGATGGTATAGTTCCTATAAATCCTCACTGATCTTGTATCGGGCATTTCTCGGCCGTCTGTTCTTAACACGCTCACGATACCAATCCTTTTCTATCAGCGGGCACCAATGATGATCTCAATTGCCAGGCTACAGACAGGTTAACCGGGAGTTCCCGGGAAGGAACATTGCCCTGAACAAGTATTCTCACCCTGCTTACGGGCACAAAATTTTCAACCATGGAACGTACTATACTTGTCATAAGTATTGAGGCCTTCCTCTCTCCCATGGTCTTTATCGTCTCCTGAAAATCACGGGTCATGTCAAGATAAAGCATATCTCCTGTTCTGAAAACATGAATAACACGAAAAGATCGGTCAGAGAAACTGTTGGAAGCTGTGGCATTTCCTATCCTGAGCACAACACTTTTAATCTTATCCTCCATAACAGCAGAAGGATTAACTTTTATGGTTTCCTTTTCAATGGTGTCTCCAGAGGGTATATAGACATTCAACCTGTTGCTCGTGAAGCCAAGTTCTTCCCCTTCCGACACTTCATTTTTTTCTACCAGGGCCTCTTTCAACTCATCCTGGTTTGATACAACATTCTTATCCACAGAAGCTGCATCTTTTCCTGTAGCATCCAGAATCATTGAAGTACCGAAATATCCAAGCCCGAAACAGATCATTATAAGAGATATCCAGGCTACAATACGATATGGGAGGGGGGCCTTTCTGATTTTTTTATCCCCTGTTTTCTTCTCTTCTCTTCTGGAAGATTTTTTTCTCTGGTAAAAACCTTCCTCATCAAGTTCAAACTGGTCTTGATCTTCGTTCATAGTAAATGGACGTCCATTTCGTTTCGAACATCCCTGCCTCCCTTCGATCGTAGGATCAAAAAATAAAACTCACAGATCACTGGTTGTCCAGAAAAGCTTTTATACCATCTGCAAGAGCTGCCGCAAGTTTTTCCTGATATGGATCGGAAGCCAACATTCTTGCTTCCCTTGCCTCTGTCAAAAAACCAGTCTCTATAAGGACGGCGGGCATACCTGCCCCCCGAAGCACATAGAACGGGGCCTGTGCAACACGTCTCATGTTGAGTCCCCCTGTCTCTCCCCTGTTATACAGTATCTCAGCCACTGTAGTACTCTGATCTATCTTGGCATTCTGCTGCATGCTGCCCAGTATATTGAGAAGCATCCTGGTCCTTTCGTCTGCAACACTGGAGCTCCCAGAACCTGAACTCCCGTTTCCCAGTTCCTTGTTCTCAATAAGGGCAAGCTGCATGGCGTCCTTGTCAGTGGGAAGGGCCATTAAATAGATCTCCATGCCGGTAGCATGCCTGCCCGGGGGCAGTGCATTGGCGTGGATACTTACAAAGAGGCCAGCATTCCATTTGTTTGCCAGATCTGTCCTTTCCCCAAGCTTCAGATACCTGTCGTCATTTCTTGTCAGTCTGACAGGTATACCTTTTGATTTAAGGTTTCTGGCGATCTTTCTCGAAATTTCCAGGTTTATGTCCTTCTCTCTGATTCCATTGGCCACCGCACCAGGGTCTCTGCCTCCGTGTCCTGGATCGAGAACTACCAGATTGCTGGAATGATCCGGAGAAAGCCCGGTCTCAGATATTTCCTCTTCAGGAGATCTTTCAGGAATCGGAAGCTGAACCGGCTGGTAGTTTACCGGCCCAAAGTCGATAACAAGCCTGTCTGGATTATGAAGGACTAGAGTCTGTAATAAAGGCCCGTTATGCCTGAAAATTACGTCCATGTTAGTTCCCATGTGAGTCAAAGCAGCATTTACTATGGATGGTTCCGGGGAATTCAGCTCGGACCTTTTGAACTTTGGTGAATAATCAAAGGAAACTTTTATCTGCCCCTTTGCCTTCTGTGGCTGAGGAATAGGACCTCCGGCCACATCGAGAACAACCCTTACTGCGTTACCATGTCTACCCCATCTTACAGATTCAAGGCGGGATTGTCCTGTTTCAGATAGGACCCCCGGGATCTCTGTTCCCTTTTTGTCCGGAGCATCCTGCTTTATTACATTTTCCCTCTCCTCAACAGTTCCGCTGCCAGCCCATTGAAGGATATGGGACCTTCCGTCGGAATTGGCGAGAATTGTCATGATCTTGATGGCAGACC
>CAZFJG010000027.1:0-16035 GCA_964519285.1 uncultured Synergistales bacterium
CGGAACACTAAGTGGCCGAAAGGAGTTTCATAATAATGCGAACAGAAATACTGAATCAGGAGAAGAACAAAATTAATATAAAGGCAGAGGTTGAAGCTGAACAGTTTCAGAATCAAGTTGATAAAACCGTTCGGGAAATGGGCAACAAAGTTGAGGTTAAGGGATTCAGAAAAGGAAAGATTCCTCGAAATGTTCTTGAGTTGAAGTTTGGGTTAGAAGGTATATATACTGAAGCTCTTGATTCACTTCTTCCTGAAATTATGAATGAAATAATAAACGATTACGAGCTGGATATTATCAGCAAGCCCAAAATGGACATCAAGACCATGGAAGAAGGCAAGGACCTGGAACTTGAATTCGAATTCGAGACAATGCCAGAAGTTGTATTACCAGACCTGGGTTCGATAGAAACAAGGAAACTCAAGGTAAATGTAACAGAAGAAATGATCAATGAAGCTGTTTCTCATGTTCAGAAAGAGCATGGAGATCATGTTGATATCACAGATCGAACAACTACTGAGGCTTACGATGTTCTTGATATATCCTATTCTACCCGAATTCTTGAGGATGAATCTGTATCAGAAGAAACCTCTGAGCAGAGTGAACCTTCTGATACCCTTATAGACCTGAAGCAGGAAGAACTTGATGAAAAGATACGTCAGGCTCTTGTAAATAAAGAAACCGGCGATAATGTTGACGTAGATATTACCATCGAGAACCATCCTCAGGATAAAAGCCTTGAGGGCAAGATCGCCAGACATAGCATAGAGATCAAGGGAATTAAGAAACATGAACCTGCTGAACTGACTCCTGAATTTTTCAAAAAGGTTACTGGAAGGGACATGGAATCTGAATCTGAATTTCATGACTTTGTAAAGGAACAGCTCGAACTCAGGATGGGCAATGATGCTTCAACTGCAGCTCAGAATGAAGCTCTTACAAAGGTTGTTGAGAATTCGGAGATAGAAGCTGTTCCGGAAAGTATGGTTCAAACTCAAATAGATGAACTCAAAAAAAATGACGAGGAAACAATAAAAAAACAGTTCAATAAATCCCTGAAGGACTACCTGGAAGAGTCGGGAATGTCTGAAGATGAATACGAAAAAACATTAATGGAAAGAGCAGAACAGGGAGTCAAAAATTTTCTTGTTCTTAATGCCCTTTCTGAACAGGAAGGAATCACTGTTACAGATAGTGATGTAGATAACGAAATAAAGGTGATCGCGGATCAGTATGGCATGGACTTTAATGCAGTCAAATCAGTATTTTTGAAAGAGGAAGACAAGGTAAGAGAAATGAGGACCGAAATTAAACAAAAGAAGATCATGTCAGCTCTTGTGGAAAAGGTTCAAGTGACTGAAGTTGACAGTCTTCAGGATGTATCAGAAGAAAATAACGAAACAGATGAATCCGAAACAGAAGAAACAAAGGATAATTAATAAGCAATGGTGGTGAATGATATGCTCGTACCAATGGTAATAGAACAAACTGGTAGAGGAGAAAGAGCATACGATATATACAGCAGACTTCTGAAAGACAGGATAATCTTTATTGGTGAAGCTATTGAAGAAAATCTTGCAAATACAACGGTTGCACAGCTGCTTTTCCTGGAAAGTGAAGATCCTGAAAAGGACATTTTCCTCTATATTAACAGTCCTGGAGGAGTTGTATCTGCAGGACTTGCTATTTATGACACCATGCAGTATGTAAAATGCCCTGTATCAACTATATGTATCGGTCAGGCAGCCAGTATGGGAGCCGTGTTACTTGCTGGAGGAACTAAAGGAAAGCGGATAGCCCTGCCAAATGCAAGGATTATGATCCATCAGCCCCTTGGTGGAATGCAGGGACAGGCTTCGGATATAGAGATCCATGCAAGGGAAATACTTCATCTTAAAGAACGTTTGAACGATATTCTTACTGCTCATACAGGACAGAAAAGAGAGAAGATAGCAAGTGATACTGAAAGAGATTTCTTCATGTCTGCCGAAGAAGCTGTTTCATACGGTCTGATTGATAAGGTAATCTCTCAGAGGTAAATGAGCTCTACGTTTTCCAGAATAGCTAAAAAGAAGTAAAATATTCGGGAGCCCGAAAGGAGCTCCCGTTTCTGCATGAATAAAAATACTCTACAGGATCAGTATTGAAAGAATAATTCTTTTTTTGTAGATATGATTATAAACAGGAGGTTTTAAATATGTTCAGGTTTGATGAACAGGGCAATGACAATTCAACTAAAGATCTTCATTGCTCATTTTGCGGGAAAAGCCAGGATGAGGTCCTTAAGCTGATCGCTGGCCCCGGAGTATATATCTGTAACGAATGCGTACATCTTTGTAATCTGATTCTTGAAGAGGAAGATGAGGAAGTATCAAAGGAGAACGGGATCGGGCTGGAAACACCTCTTGAGGATCTTCCGAAGCCAGTTTCCATAAAGGGATTTCTCGATCACTATGTGATTGGACAGGACTATGCAAAAAAGAGCGTTTCTGTTGCAGTATATAATCACTATAAGAGAATTCATAACAACGCAAACAGGACAGAATCAGATGTGGAATTGCAGAAAAGCAATATACTCCTCGTCGGTCCCACTGGATGCGGCAAAACTCTTATTGCACAGAGTCTGGCCAGAAAGCTCAACGTACCCTTTGCCATGGCTGATGCAACAACTCTTACTGAGGCTGGCTATGTTGGTGAAGACGTAGAGAATATTCTTGTGAAACTTCTACAGGCGGCTGATTATGACGTCAAGGCTGCTGAACAGGGGATTATTTATATTGATGAAATAGATAAGGTAGCCCGTAAATCTGAATCCACTTCTATAACCCGTGATGTTTCAGGAGAAGGGGTTCAGCAGGCATTGCTTAAGATCCTGGAGGGAACCGTTGCCAATATTCCCCCCAAGGGTGGGAGAAAACATCCATATCAGGATTTCATCCAGATAGATACCTCCAATATCCTTTTCATATGTGCTGGTGCATTTGATAATCTCGAAGATGTTGTTGCCAGAAGGGTGAATCAGCAGGTTATAGGATTTGGAGGAACTGTAGCCAATATGAAGAAAAATGAAAAATTTGGACTTCTCCTCCAGAGCCAGCCGGAGGATCTAATGTCTTACGGGTTCATCCCAGAGCTTATAGGAAGACTTCCAGTTATAGTTCCCCTTGAAGATCTTGATGAGGAATCCCTTGTAAGGATACTCGTTGAACCTGAGAACGCTTTGATCAAGCAGTACAGGCATGCTTTCACCATGGACAATGTAGAACTGGATATTCAGGAAAGCGCTTTAAGGGAGATAGCACGAAAAGCAAAACGACAGAACACTGGTGCCAGAGGGCTTAGATCAATCCTGGAGAAGCTGATGCTTGATCTCATGTATGAAATACCATCCAGCGCTGAAAAAATAGAAAAAATAAAGATCAATGGTGCTACAGTCAGAGGAGAAGAAAACCCCAGGATCATAAAAAAGAACGAGGAGGTTGCCTGATAAATATGTCATCTGAGGCGACAGAATTACAGTATTATTACGTATTGCCTGTAAGGGATATGGTTATTTTCCCTGGCATAATAGCTCCTCTTTTTGTGGGAAGGCCAAGATCTTTAAAGGCTATAGAGCACGCAATGCTACAGGAAAGGAAGATACTCCTGGTAGCTCAGAAAGAGGTTGAAACTGAAGACCCTGAAGCTTCAGATCTGTACACAGTTGGAACTGTCTGCAATATATTGCAGATGGTGAGAATACCTGATGGTACCACTAAGGTCCTTATCGAGGGTATGGAAAGGGTCAATATAGAAGAGATAAGAAAGGGAAAGGAAGTTTTAGAGGCAGATGTAATACCTATCCCTAAAGTTCAGGTTGAAAGCGAGAATATTGAAGCTCTGAAAAGAAGCGTTCTTGAACAGTTTGAAAGATATGTAACGCTTCATCCAAGAATTCCCAATGAGGTTCTTGTCTCTGCCCTCAATATGGAAGATGCTGGACAGATCGCGGATATTATCGCATCACACATCACTATAAAGGTTAGTGACAAACAGAAACTTCTGGAGATTTCAGACACTGAACAGTTTCTTAAGCATCTTTTGAAAGTCCTTGTTGAGGAGATAGAAATACTTGAACTTGAACAGGATATTCAGAACAGGGTAAAAAAAGAGCTGGAAAGAGGGCATAAAGAGTACTATTTAAGAGAACAGCTCAAGGTGATCCAGGATGAGCTCGGTCAGGGGGAATCTTCATCAGAACTCGATGAACTCAGAGAAAAGATAGAGAATTCCGGTATGCCTGAAGAAGTGCACGAAAAGGCTCTGCACGAACTTGACCGCATGTCAAAAATGCCTTTGATGTCAGCTGAAGCAACTGTTGTAAGGACATATATAGACTGGCTGGTATCACTGCCATGGCAGAAGTCAACTGTAGACTCTCTTGATATTACCAGAGCCAGATCGGTTCTGGACAAAGATCATTACGGACTTGAAAAGGTCAAGACCAGGATCCTGGAATATCTTGCAGTTCGCAAAAGGGCTTCGGAAAGCGAGATAAGGGGTCAGGTACTTTGTTTTGTGGGTCCTCCCGGAGTCGGCAAGACCTCTCTCGCAAGGTCTATAGCAAGTTCACTGGGACGTAACTTCGTGAGCATGTCCCTCGGAGGAATGAGAGATGAGGCAGAGATAAGAGGGCACAGAAAAACCTACATTGGAGCATTGCCGGGAAAGATTATACAAAAGGTTAAACAGGCTGGAACTAATAATCCTGTAATTCTCATGGATGAAATTGACAAGATGGGGATGGATTTCAGAGGAGATCCCTCTTCAGCATTGCTTGAGGTACTTGATCCCGAACAGAATAGCAATTTTACGGATAATTTTCTCGAGGTCCCTTTTGATCTAAGTCAATGTATTTTTATAACGACTGCTAATGTTACCCATACTATTCCTGCGCCTCTGCTTGACAGAATGGAGATAATACAGATACCTGGCTATGTTGCAGAGGAAAAGAAACATATTGCCCGTAAATATCTTCTGCCAAAAAAGATGAAAGAACACGGACTGAGCAGAAAAGATATAAAGATATCATCAGCCAGCATAGAGTTGGTCATAAAAGAACACACAAGGGAAGCAGGAGTTCGTCAGTTAGAACGACAGCTTGCCACAATATGCCGGAAGGCGACAAGGTCAATAATTGAGTCCGAGGAGAAGGGTGAAGATATTAAATATCCTATTTCAGTCGGTAAAAAAATTCTTAGAGAATATCTTGGGCCTCCGGGATCAAGGAATGTCAGGCTGCCTGTGGAAAACCAGTCAGGATTCGCCATAGGGCTGGCATGGACACAAACCGGAGGAGATGTTCTGGTAATTGAAGCAGCATCAATGAAAGGCAAGGGGAAAATTACACTTACAGGCAACCTGGGAGATATTATGCAGGAATCAGCCCAGACGGCTCTTGGTTATCTTAAATCAAGATCCAGGGATCTTGATCTTGAATCTGTTCCGTGGGAAGAGACAGATATCCATTTACATGTACCTGAAGGGGCAATTCCCAAAGATGGGCCATCTGCTGGTTGTACAATGGCTCTTGCAATACTGTCCGCACTTACCGGAAATAAGGTTTCCCATCAGATAGCCATGACAGGTGAAATATCTCTTAGAGGAGATATTCTGCCAGTTGGTGGAATAAGGGAAAAGGTTCTTGCGGCCAAACGTAACAATATTTTTCATGTTATTCTGCCAATGGCAAACAAGGTAGATGTACAGGATATGGCGTCCTGGACCTTAGACAAGATGAAAATTTCTTACGTTAATAAAGTAAGTGAAGTTTTCAGTCTTGCTCTGAAGTAGAATATTATGACTCTAAATTACAGTGCCAGGTTGGAAAAGACGGCCTTCAAAAGAGACCAGTTCCCGGAAGAATCAATTCCAGAAATAGCTATCGCCGGAAGATCGAATGTTGGCAAATCATCACTTATCAATGCTATTGCGGGACAGAATATAGCCCGGGTTGCATCAAAACCGGGCAAAACAAGAAGCATCAATTTTATCAGAATAGAAGCAGAAGATCTGCAATTCTACATTGTCGATCTGCCGGGTTATGGATATGCTGCGAGGAGCAAACAGGAGAGAAACTATTTCGCATCGCTCATAGAGGAGTATCTCACATCTCGATCAACTCTTGCAATGATAGTAAGCCTTGTAGACTTCAGACACGGCTTGCTCGATAATGATCTTCAGCTGCAGGAATGGATGACCGCCATTGGTTTTCCTTTTCATGTGGTCTTTACAAAAGTAGACAAGATCGCCCGAGGCAAGAGAAAACAGCTACTTATGAAGTACATCAGGAACGGTCTGAAATCCTTAAATGTCCCTCACCTTACATCATCAGAGACGGGGGATGGCATTTTAGAACTGAAAACCTTTTTTGTAGATCATCTGAAAAATAACTGGCAAAATATCTGATCCTTTCTGTATGATCAGGATCTGTAATACCATAAATTTTTATCAAAATAAAAAAACTCCGGAGTTCTTTTATTCGGGTTGATAATTTGATTAGGGGGAATTTCAATGGATAAAGAGAGAGAGTTCTTGCAGAAAACTTATGATCCCGGTCCTGTTGAGAGCAAATGGTATGAGGAATGGGAAAAAAGAGGTCTTTTTAACGCAGACGTAGATAAGAGCAAAAAATCCTTTTCTATTGTGATACCTCCCCCAAATGTAACAGGTTCATTACATATCGGACATGCTTTTAACCATACATTCCAGGATATTATATGCAGATACAAGAGAATGCAGGGTTATAACGTTCTCTGGTTACCCGGAACTGATCATGCGGGTATAGCAACCCAGAACGTGGTAGAGCGAAAACTCGCCGAAGAAGGTATTTCAAGGCAGGAGCTGGGAAGAGAAGATTTTGTAAAGAAAGTATGGGAATGGAAAGAGGATTATGGCGACAGGATCATAAATCAGCAGAAAAAACTTGGCGATTCATGCGACTGGAGAAGACTTCGCTTTACTATGGACGAAGGTTTGTCCAGCGCAGTAAGGACAGTTTTTGTCAGGTTGTATGAAAAGGGTCTTGTCTACAGGGGTAAATACCTCATTAACTGGTGTCCACGGTGTCATACAGCGTTGTCCGACCTGGAGGTTGAACACGAGGAAGAACCTTCAAAGCTTTATTACGTAAGATATCCTGTAGTTGGAGAGAATACTACCCTTACTGTTGCTACTACCAGACCTGAAACCATACTTGGTGACACTGCAATAGCTATTCATCCCAGGTCTGAAGATAAAAAACATTTGATAGGTAAAAAGGTAAAAGTTCCAGAAACAGAGAGAACAATAACTGTTATTGAAGATGTCATGGTAGATCCTGAATTTGGAACTGGCTGCGTAAAGATAACTCCTGCCCATGATCCAAATGATTTTCTCGTAGGTCAGCGCCACGATCTTGAACAGATCGCTGTAATTGACGAAAATGGCATAATGAACGAGAATGCGTCCGTCTATAAGGGTATGAACGTAAAAGAAGCAAGAGAAAGGATAGTAGAGGACCTTTCCAGAGAAGGGTTGCTCGAGAAAACTGAAGATATCCAGCATTCTGTTGGACATTGCTACAGATGCAATACAGTAATAGAGCCATATCTTTCCGAACAATGGTTCGTGAAGACCCGTCCTCTCGCAGATGCAGGAGTAAGAGCTGTAAAAGAAGATAAAATCTCATGGGTTCCAAAACAGTGGGAAAATACATATTTCCAGTGGATGGAAAATATCCGGGACTGGTGCATATCAAGGCAATTATGGTGGGGACATCGAATTCCTGCATGGACCTGTCAGGATTGTGGACATCTTACCGTTGCAGAAACTGATCCTGATGTATGTGAAAGTTGCGGAAGTGTTAACATTTTGCAGGACGAGGATGTCCTTGACACCTGGTTCAGCAGTGCGCTTTGGCCTTTTTCGACCCTTGGTTGGCCCGATAAAACGGAGGACCTTGATTATTTCTATCCCACTTCCCTTATGGTAACGGGATTTGACATTATTTTCTTCTGGGTTGCGAGGATGATAATGATGGGTCTTGAATTCATGGATGAAGAACCTTTCAAAGACGTTTATATTCATGCCCTGGTTAGAGATGAAAACGGTCAGAAGATGAGCAAATCCAAAGGAAATGTGATTGATCCTCTCACGCTGATCGACGAGTTCGGTGCCGATTCTCTAAGACTCACCATTGCAGCTCTTACGGTACAGGGAAGGGACATATTGCTCGGCAGAAAAAAAGTAGAAACTTATCGCCTTTTTATGAACAAAATGTGGAATGCCAGTAGATTCGCCCTGATGAATTTATCAGATGAAGACAGAGAACATGTACCAGCTGATTCAGATCTCAGGCTTCACGACAAGTGGATAATTTTCAGGACGGAAGAAATAGTAAAAACTGTTACTGAATATATAGAAGGTTACTATGTTGGCGAGGCTGCAAGATTGCTTTATGATTTCGTCTGGGGGGAGCTTTGTGACTGGTATCTTGAGCTCTCAAAGCCGGCTCTCAGAGGAGAGGAAACTCCTGCAAGAAAGAAAGCAACCCAGGTTGTAATAAGAAAGGTATTCAGGCAGGTCATTATACTTCTTCATCCTTTTGTTCCCTTTATAACTGAAGAATTGTGGAATGCCTTTGATTTCTCGGATAAATTTATAGAAGAAGATAAGTGGCCGGAAGGACAGGAAAGTACAGATCTATCAACAGCTATATTCGAGGATTTCAGTAATATGCAGGAAATAATAGGTAGAACCAGGAACCTCAGGGCAGAAGCGGGATTGCCTCCTCAAAAAAGGATCGAAATGGTTCATTTGAGAACTGAAAAGCAGAGTATTATTAATCTGGTCAGAAATAACCAGGACCTTATTTCGCTCTTAACGGGAGTTGATAATATTTCTTTCCTCTCAGAGGGTGAAAACAAACCTTCTGCCTGTCTTGTAGCTGTTCTCCCGGACCTTGAGATTTATCTCGGAGTAGGCAGCCTGGTAGACGTCGATCAGGAAATATCAAGACTTGAAGAAGAGCTTTCTGAAATAGAGAAAAATATATTTAAAAGCGAATCCAAACTTAAAAATGAAAAATTTGTGAACAAGGCTCCAGAAGAAATTGTTCAAAAAGAAAAAGACAGACTAAAAGAAAGTAACATGAGGAAAGACAGAATTTCGCAGAATATTCAAAGCCTTAGAGGGGAATAGGAGCTTTGTCTTTAAATGGATAGTATGAATATTATTGAGCAGATGATCTCTGACATTTCCAGCCCTGGTATAAATCCAGGGCTGGATCGTATAAAAAAACTTCTATCTGCTCTGGGAAATCCCCAGAAGGATTTCAGAACCGTTAACGTAGCTGGTACCAACGGCAAAGGGTCAGTTTCTTCTGGAATAGCTTCGATCCTCAATGCTTCTGGTTATAAAACAGCCCTTTACACAAGTCCTCATTTGCTTTCTGTTACAGAGAGATTGACCCTTAAGGGGATCCAGTTGTCTGAATCAAGATGGACCGATGCTGTGAACCAGGTCGAAGCTGCCCTTATGAAAGATTCCTATCTTAACAACCACAGACCAACCTATTTTGAAAATATTACCGCCGCAGCCTTTTTACTGGCTAGAGATGAAGGAGCAGAGATAGCTGTTCTTGAAGCTGGAATGGGAGGCAGGCTGGATGCGACTAATCACGGTGATAATGTAATTCTTTCTGTTATTACAAGTCTGGCTGAAGATCACAGTGAGTATTTAGGTAGCACACTGGAAGAAATAGCCTCTGAAAAGTTCGCTATTGTCAACGATAGAGGAAAAGCTCTTTTTGCCGGTTACAGCCACAGCATCAACGAACAGTTCAAAAATCTCTGCAGAGACAGACATGCAGAATACTATATAATGGATGAAGATGCAGAGATAAGTGAAGTTATTACTGATATCTCAGGTTCAACATTTGACATCTCTTTTCTGTCCGAGCTTGTTACAGGACTTCATACCCCTCTTAAAGGGCTTTTCCAGCTGAAAAACAGTTCCCTTGCAGTAGTTGCCGGACTTCTGTTGCGCAGAGATCTCCAGGGAATAAATATTGAATCAATAAGATCAGGTCTCAATTCTGTACAGTGGCCAGGAAGAATGGAACTGATTTTTGATGATCCTCCAGTGATCCTGGACGGTGCACATAATCCTGCGGGAATGAAATCACTTGTAGAAAGCATAATACAATTGTGGTCGGGTAAGGATCTTGAAAAGATGACAGTGATCTATGCTTCCATGAAAGACAAAGATTATTCATCTTCACTTAAGCTCCTTGCATCGTTGAACAGTAAAATATACTGCACTGAAATACCGGACAATGAACGTTCTGCAAGAAGTAGCGAAATTAAAGAAGAACTTTTACAATATCTTTCAAAGGACAGAATTTCCACTTTCAGTGATCCCAGGGATGCTCTCCTGACAGCTCTTAAAAACAAACAACCTGTTCTGATATGTGGAAGCCTTTATCTTGTTTCTTTTATTAAAAATATAATCAGGGCCGGACAATGAAACCAAAATCACCTGAACCGGCGATTATTGAAAAGAAAAGAGATTATACCGTCTTTATTTACGACTCTCAGGTATTCCTGAAATATGAACTTCCGGAAATGTTCAATGAACTTAGCATTACCATGTTTATGCGAGGCAAATATACAAAGAGCTATTACGGAGATCCGGCAGCTATGTGGAAAAATATTGCTGATGATCAGACTGAAAAAGTTGCCCTGGTTGCTCCTGAACAGAAACATGGAACAGTAATACTGGAAACGTCTATGGATATAGTTCTTCCGGTAAGGCCTAAAGGTGACGGTGTTCTGGTAAGCAGGCCTGAAATCGCTGGTTCTCTGAGGTTTGCTGACTGTTTTTCAGTAATAATAGTCTTTTCAGATCCTGATCCAAAGATTCTGATACTTCATTCAGGATTCAGGGGGACCCTTGAGAATATTTCCGGAAAAAGTATCAGGAAACTGAAAAACTTCTATGATACAAAGCTATTTTTCGAAAATTGCAGGATCTTTATTGGGCCAGGAATAGGCAGTTGTTGTTATTCAAGAAATAAGGATGATCAATCCACTAAGATTGCAAAGAAACGGTTTTCAGCTGAATGGATAACCGAAAAAGAAAATAAGATTTATTTTGATCTTGGCAATATCATAAGGGAACAGCTTCTGCAGGAAGGTATTCCCTCCGCAAGTATAATTAATATTCCTCTTTGCACATCATGTAATAAAGATCTTTTGTATTCATACAGAAGAGGTGATAACAATGACAGGATGTTCCTTCTTGCGGGAATTTATCCTGACTCGTGCCAAAATTGCATATTCTGGTGGGACAATATATTATAGAACAGTATTAAAAATCCCGGAGGAGTTGATCCTTGGATGGAATGCAAAAAACTGGGGGTAATTGGGGTTGGGCATCTTGGCCAACATCACGCGAGAGTCTATACGGAAATCCTCGGGACACATCTGGTTGGTGTGGTTGATAAAAGTGAAAGCAGGGCAGAAGCTGTAGGAGAGAGCCTTGGAGTTCCGTATTATAGCGATATTGACGAATTCATAAAAAAGGCTTCTCCTGATGCGGTGAGTGTAGTTGTTCCGACAAGCCAGCATCATGAAATAGCCAAAAAAGCCCTTCAGAACGGTATCCATGTTCTGATAGAAAAACCGGTAACGACTACAGTCAGTGAAGCGGAGGATTTGCTTAAAAGTGCAGAAAAATCAGATCTTGTGCTTCAGGTTGGACATATAGAGAGGTTTAACAGTGCAGTTCAATATATCTCAAAGATAATCCACAAACCTCTTTACCTTGAATCCCGCAGACTTGGACCTTTCTCTCCAAGAATAAATGATGTTGGCGTTGTTCTTGACCTTATGATCCACGACATAGACATTATCCTTTCTCTTGTCAACTCGGATCTGACTAACATATCGGCTATGGGGAGTTTTGTAAGGTCAGAACATGAAGATATTGCAACAGCCCAGATGGCCTTCAGGAATGGTTCTATTGCACATATAAACGTTAGCAGAGTTTCAGAAAGAAGGCTCAGGCAGCTGGAAATAATGGAACCTGAAAGGTATGTTGCCGTTAATTATGAGACACAGGACGTCTCTATTCACAGGTGTGTGAGGGAAAACAAAGGTCTGGTTGAAGTCATAGAACATCCTGTATTTCCCAAGAGTGAACCGCTGAAACTGGAGCTTCAACATTTTGTGACATGTGTAAGAGAAGGCAGGAAACCTCTTGTCGGGATCAGTGACGGGAAAAGGGCTCTGGAAGTAGCCATTTCAGTTTTGAAACAGATTCATGGTTATAATTCTTTGAGACAGGAAAAACAGGGTAATATCCTGGCATAGAGAAAATCAATTTGAAAAACCTTCTTTAATGTATTATAAATGGGGGATATCGTAAAAATTCGATATTCCCCATTTTTGTGAGCACTACCTGAATCGTTTGAAAAACTGATTGGAGATGTAAACAGAATGGATATACCAATGGTCAATATCCAGGCATTACTTGCCCTGGCAATGTTTATAGCATCACTTTTAATAGCGAGGATCGTCGGAAATATAAGAAGAGGGAAATGGCCTGGGGGAGAACTGTGGATACTATACCTGCGAATATTGCTGGGTTTTCTTTTGGCAGCAGCCATCACTTTTGGTTTCTATTCTTTTGCCGGGATAAGCATAATAGGTTAAAGAAAATAGTTTATCAGGTCCTTCGCACAGTGTTGGTAGATATTTTATCAATTGAGTTTACAGTTAGAAAGGTCTAAACCAAAAATTTTGATATACTGTTATATGAGAAAGTGGTTTATGTGGAAAAAATAGTAACTTGATTTTAAATTATCTAAAGTTTAGGGGGAGAATATCTTGTTTGATAAGAAACAACTTGAAGAGATAAGAGATCTCGAAAGATCCTACGAGAAAGCTTTGGAAAAGATCCTTTCCAAGTCTGACGAAAGGAAAAAAGAATTTCGAACTGTGGGGCAGATACCTGTAAAAAGGCTGTATTCACCACTTGACCTTGAAAACACCAGCTTTACCGAAGAAATAGGTTTCCCCGGTGTATATCCATTTACAAGGGGAGTTCAACCAAATATGTACAGGGGAAGGCTCTGGACAATGAGGATGTACGCTGGTTTTTCTACGGCAGAAGAATCAAATAAAAGATACCGTTCTCTCTTAAAGCAGGGAGGATCTGGTTTATCGGTAGCTTTCGATCTTCCCACCCAGATAGGTTATGATTCAGATCATCCTATGGCCCAGGGAGAGTGTGGAAAAGTAGGAGTTGCTATAGACAGCCTGGCTGATATGGAGATCCTTTTTGACCAGATACCGCTGGACAAGGTTTCTACCTCAATGACAATTAACGCACCAGCCAGTGTTCTCCTTGCCATGTACATATGTGTAGGAGAGAAACAGGGAATTCCAACAGAGAAACTCTCGGGAACTATACAGAATGATATTTTGAAAGAGTATATTGCCAGAGGAACTTATATTTTCCCTCCCGAACCATCCATGAGGCTTATAACAGATGTATTTGAATACTGTAGCAGCAATGTACCCAAATGGAATACCATTTCCATTTCCGGTTACCACATAAGAGAAGCTGGAAGCACTGCTTCTCAGGAAGTCGCTTTCACCCTTGCTGACGCTATAGCTTATGTTGATGCTGCGATAAAATTAGGACTTGATCCAAATGTTTTCGGGAAAAGACTTTCCTTTTTCTTCAATGCTCACAACTCCTTCCTCGAAGAAGTTGCAAAATTCAGGGCAGCAAGGAGGATGTGGGCCCGGATAATGAAGGAAAGGTTCGACGTAACTGACCCAAAGGCACTAAAACTAAGGTTCCATACTCAGACTGCAGGCTGTTCTCTTACAGCGCAGCAGCCTGAAAACAATATCGTCAGGGTAGCACTCCAGGCTCTTGCTGCAACTCTGGGGGGTACGCAGTCCCTGCATACAAACAGTATGGATGAAGCTCTTGCGCTTCCTTCTGAAAAGAGTGTAAGGATAGCACTCAAAACCCAGCAGATCATTGCCTATGAATCAGGAACAACTGATACCGTAGATCCCCTTGCAGGAAGTTATGCCATTGAATCCCTTACCAATGAGGTCGAAAGGGAAGCCATGGAATACATTTCGAAGATAGATGACATGGGTGGAATGCTGAGAGCTATAGAAAAAGGTTATGTACAGAAACAGATCCAGGATGCAGCTTATGATTACCAGAAAAATGTTGAAAGCGGAGAAAACGTCGTTGTAGGAGTGAACAAGTTCCAGACAGAGGAGGAAGAGAGAGATTTCCAGCTTTTAAGGGTGGACGAGTCTGTAGGAAAAATGCAGGTCGAAAAAATTCGCAAACTGAAAGAGAACAGGGACAATATCGCTGTACAGAATGCTCTTGATGAAATACGCAAGGCCTCTCGGGATACATCAGAAAACCTGATGCCAAAAATAATAGATGCAGTTAGATGTTATGCCACAGAGGGAGAAATATGTGGAGTACTCAGGGAAGAATTTGGTGAGTATACAGAGAACATCGTTCTTTGATCATTAAAAAGACCAGATACAGGGGGAATAATTATGACTGATAAAGTGATTCGTGTTATTGTTTCTAAACCCGGACTTGATGGACATGACAGGGGCGCAAAGGTAATAGCAAGAGCTCTACGTGACTCCGGGATGGAAGTTATCTATACCGGACTCAGGCAGACGCCAGAACAGATAGTGGATACAGCTATACAGGAAGATGCTGATGCTATTGGGATCAGTATACTTTCGGGGGCGCACAACTTTTATTTCTCAAGGATAATTGAGCTTCTCAAGGAAAATGATGCTTCAGATATTATCGTTTTCGGAGGTGGCGTTATTCCGGACGATGATATTCCAGGTCTTATGGAAATGGGTGCAGGTGCGATATTTGGACCTGGTACAAGTACTGATAAATGCGTCAAATGGCTCAGGAGCGCAGTTGAAGAAAAACACTCAAAGGAGAGTATATAAAAATTGCATGACCTGGTAGAAAAAGCACTTGAAGGAAACACCCGGTCGATCGCAAGAATAATCAGTCTTGTCGAGAACGAGTCTCCTTTTACCGAGGAGATAATGCAATTGATCTATCCCCACACTGGCAAAGCTCATACCATAGGTGTTACTGGTAGCCCTGGAGCCGGGAAAAGTACGCTCGTAGATAAGCTGATACAGAACTTTAAATCTGAAGAGCTGAATGTCGGAGTAATTGCCGTGGACCCCACAAGTCCTTTTAGCGGAGGAGCAATTCTTGCAGACCGGATTCGAATGCAGAATCATGCAGCCGATCCTTCGGTATATATAAGAAGCATGGGGACCAGAGGATCTCTCGGCGGGTTAAGTCGTTCCACTTATGAAGCTTCTCTGATACTGGATGCCTGTGGAAAAGATGTCATATTTATAGAAACAGTTGGAGTTGGACAATCAGAAGTAGATATAATGAAGATAGCTGACACAGTTTGTCTTGCTCTTGTCCCGGGAATGGGTGATGACATCCAGATCATGAAAGCCGGAATTATGGAGATAGCGGATATTCTTGTCGTAAATAAATCAGACAGGGATGGAGTTGAGAAGATTGTAGCAGAGGTCAGGACTATGCTTGATCTTGTCAAGGATCGCCCCTGGGTACCACCAGTCATTAAAACTATTGCTGAAAAAGGTACTGGTGTAGAGGATCTCACAGAAACGATACGCAAGCATAAGGTTTTCCTTGATTCAACCCGGGAAGGAAAAGATCGTCGAATACGTCAGTTAACAGTTGAAGTTGAATCTATTCTACAGAGAGATCTTGCAAAACTCACAGAAAACAAGTGGGAAGAACATAAAGATGAACAACTGATGGAGGACCTTCTGGCCAGAAAGACAGATCCATATACAGTAGCAGGAAAAATTCTTCAGGAAACCCTGCTAACCCCGGAAAACGGATAGAAAGGGAGGAAAAGGGTCAATGACGGAAAGAAGCATA
>CAZFJG010000028.1:0-15997 GCA_964519285.1 uncultured Synergistales bacterium
TATTCGGTGAAAATATAGAACAGGTCTGATATAATTTGAAATATATCATATATGATATCAGATACATTAAGTGCAGAAACAACTGTATATCTATTATAGTTTTTTAAGGAAGCTGATATTTTGAGGAAAAAAATAACAAAAATAAAACTTTCCGACCAGATCTTTGAGACAATAAAGCAGATGATATTCGTTCATCAGTATCTCCCTGGAGAGACTCTACAGATCGATCGTCTTGCCAGGGAGTTCGAAGTAAGTACAACACCAATAAGAGAAGCCCTGTTGAAACTGGAAAGTGAAGGTCTTGTAGAGATTTCCCCCAACAAGAGCGCAATTGTAACCAGAATAGATGAAAGCAGTGTTCGAGACCTCTGGGGCCTTAGAAATCTGCTTGAAAGTGATGCCGCAAGATCAGTAGCAGTTCACTGTGAGCAATCTGATATAGAAGAACTCGAAAAAGAATTTCACAAACTCCTGAAGGATCCTGAAGATATGGATCTTTACATCAAAACAGAAAAAAAACTGGATGAACTCATGTTCAAATATACGTATAACAAACTCGTTAAGGAAACATTACAGAACCTTAAACAGCGCTCTGAGCGGCTAATGTATTTTACTACAGAAGAAGGCACAGGATATCTTCGCGTTAAGGAAGCCATCATTATGATTACAAGAGAACACCTTGACATCCTTGATGCCTTCAAAAAGAGAGATCCCGACCTTGCAAGAAAAAAAGTTCAGACCCACGTTATGAACGGCATGGAAAGGACTATTGACGCAATAAGGAATTATACACTAAAAGAACAATCCTGACTTTTCTGTTAATTTTGCATTTCCTTTAACTGTTCTTTAAGTTCTTTCAAGTTGCAACTGTAGGTTTGAAGGTTCATTTTTTTAAAAACGGATGTATATTTCAACCCACTTCCAGTCAATATTGATACTATCTTCTCTGAACCAGTCCAATAACTGTCTTTCTGTAGTTTCTGAATAGCCGCGAGAGTAGTTGCGGATGCCGGCTGAACGAATATTCCCTCCCCTGCAAGGTCTTTCTGTGCTTCAAGGATCTCTTCATCAGAAAGGGAGACACAGAATCCACCAGGAGATTTGAGCATTCTCAACACTTCATTGCCACTGGGAGGAAAGGGATTCTCAATAGCGTGTGCTATAGTTTCGGGATTCTCTATTCTTTCAATTTTTCTCTTGTCTTTCTTCCAGGCTTCTGCTATAGGAGAACATCCTTCCGCCTGTGCACATATAATTGTTGGTATTCTATCCGCGAAACCTGTATCCTTAAGTTCTCTGAATCCTTTGAAGATTCCCCTTATATTACCTCCCGCACTTGTTGGGACAATAACATGATCAGGGACCTCCATGCCCATTTGTTCAAAAATCTCAAAGGCTATGGTTTTAGATCCTTCAACCCTGAAAGGAGAGTCGGAATTAATAAAATAGATACCAAGTTCTCTACCTGCCTCAAGGCTATCATAATAGAGCTGTCCATAATCTCCGTTGACCTTTATAACCTTTGCACCGTAAACAGCTATGGGGTTGATCTTTTCCTCTGGCAAATTATTTTTTACAAGAATAAAAGTCTCTATACCAGCTCTTGCACCATAAGCTGCAACAGATGCCGCCATGTTACCTGTCGAAACTGTACCGATAGCCTTGTACCTGGTCTCAAGAGCATGCATGACACCGGTTATACTACCTCTGTCCTTGAATGACCATGTTGGATTGGCACTTTCATTTTTGAAATAAACCCATCCAACTCCATATTTATCCGCGTTTTTCCGTGACTTCACAAGGGGAGTAAATCCTTCTCCCAAAGAAAGCTCTGTTGCTGTTTTATCAAAGGGATAAAAACTGCTGTAACGTTCTATCATGGTCTGGTCACTCAAGCCATTTTGGGAAATTGTCTTATCTCCCTCAAAAACTACCTCTAAAGGTTCTCCACACTGTTTGCATCTGTACAATGGACCAGGCCCTGGATAAGTTTTATCACAACCTGTACATTTATACACAAAATCTTTCATATTTATCCTCAACCTCCTGTTCTGTTTTTGTTATTTGAAGGAAAACAATACCAGTAAATTCCAGATGAAAAATGGAAATTCAAAGAGATCATTGCAGACCTCCTAAGTACGGTAAATAATATAAAAAAGGGGGACAATCAGCTTTTAAAAGCATGAAAATGTCCCCCAGATATTATGTAGAAGTGAACAGGCAAGGACACTAAAACCAGTCTTCTGCCCGAACTATTCCTTTATGAGTCCCTTCTGAAGCACTGCAACTCCCGCACCCGGTTCGATATCAATGCCACTTCTCATACATGCCCTCTCAACTGCAGCAATGGCCGAGACAAGGGTATGTTTGTCGATATTGCCCATGTGACCCATTCTGAAGGCTATTCCCTTGTACTCGCCAAGACAACCGGCTGATTCCACTCCCTCTTCTCCGAGGATAGATCGGAATTTTGCGTCGTCTATGTCAACTCCTTCGGGATACTTGTAAACAGAGAGAGTGGGTGCCCTGTGTGCTTTTTCTGCAGCTACCTGAAACCCTAGAGCTTCCATGGCAGAATCCACCATGGCTGCCTGTCTTACATGACGGTCATATCTTTCCTCAATACCCTCTTCCCTGATAATCCGGATTGCTTCCTTGAATGCCCAGATCATGTTGATGGGAGGAGTTCCCCAGTATTTTCTGGGATCGTGCATGACTGGCAGCCACTTGTCGAAGTCTATGTAGGATTCTGGAATCCTGCCGAGGCTCTCTCTTTTGGCCATTGCCTTTTTGCTTGCCCACAGTATGCCAAGGCCAGGAGCAACTCCAAAGGCTTTCTGAGAACAGGTGAGAAGTATGTCTATTCCCATGGGATCTACATATTCTTCCATTCCTGCTGCTGCTGCCACTGCATCCACAATATATATGGTGTCAGGATGCTTTTTCATTACTTCTCCGATCTCGGCTATGGGGGCTGCTACTCCTGTGGATGTTTCGGCATGAGTTACTGTAACTGCGTGATATTTCTTTTCCTTAAGCTTTGCCTCTACCATCTCTGCTGTAACACTGGTCCCCCAGGGAACTGAAAGGACGTCCACGTCGAGACCTTTTCTCTCGCACATGTCGATAAATCGGTCTCCGAAGAATCCGTTGGAACAGATGAGAACGCTTTCTCCCTTTTTTGTGGTGTTGGCTATGGCCATTTCCATAGCGAGGGTACCTGATCCGGCGAAGACAAAGACCTCTCCGTCACAACTCCACAGACTCTTCAGGTCCTGAAGAACTTCGGAAAAATCCTCCACAAATCCTGAATCACCGAAGGCGACTGTTTCCCTTCCCATCTGATCCTGGATAGAACGAACCACTGGTGTAGGACCCGGTATCATTACAAGTTTTTTTGTTCTTAGCATTTGAAAACCTCCCTTTGTTTATTTGTCCTGAAATGTCATTTATTTGTCCTGAACTGTCATTTATTTAATATCCGAGAGTTCATAATACATTATACAACCCTTATCAGCACCACCTGGTAGCTTCTATTGATTCAATTAATTTATCGATTTCCTTTTTCTGATCTTCAGAAGGCGGCAGAAGGGGTAAACGAAGGGGTCCTCCATAATAACCCACCCTGTCAAGGGCATATTTCATTCCGGGAATTCCAAATCCGCTTGTCACTGCTGCATTGAGTTTAAGCAATCCAAGCTGCATCTTAACCGCTTCATCTATCTGTCCTTTTTTGTAAAGATCTTCTATCTTTACGCAATAATCCGGAACGACATTTGCAACTGCCATGGTAGCACCTGCTCCGCCCATTAACAGTGTTGGAAGAAGGTAGCTTCCGGATCCCGCAAAAACTGAGAAATCACCTGGAGAATCATTTATTACGCTGGATATCTGGACAATATTTCCGCTGCTGTCCTTTACACCAGCAATATTCTCATGGAAAGATAGGGATGTGATAAGGGGAGCTCCAAGGTTTATTCCACTGTTTCCGGGCATGTTGTAGATCATTACAGGAAGGGGACTGGAGTCTGCAACCTTTCTGTAGTGAGCCTCAAGAACTTCTCTTGTAAGGCTACCCTTGAAATAAGTGGGATTAATAACAAGGGAAGCATCTGCACCTGCCTTTGACGCTTCTTTCGTAAGCTCAATTGTCTCTTTGGTGGATTCACAGCCTGTCCCTGCTATTACTAACTTATCCTCTGAAATATTCTCCCTCGTAAAGGCTATCATTTTTACCTTTTCTTCGTGGGTCAGGGATACAAATTCACCGTTGGAACCAAGCACAACGACTCCGGCCAGACCTGTTTTTCCCCATTTGGAAAGATTTTCCTTCAATTTCCCATAATTGATCTCCTCATCACTGTTAAAAGGAGTTGATATTGGTGCAAACATTCCCCTTATTTTCATTATTACACTCTCCTTTGATTGGTTCTGTCTTATCTGAATAATTTTTAGCCTGCTAAAACTTATTGAACTATTGGCAATGTAAATTAAATTTTAAGTATTGTTACAATTTATTCCTTAACAGGTAATTTGACATCGTATATCTGACATGATATATGTATTTGTAAAAGCAGTCAACAAAATGTAAGTTCGGTTTTTTTATTTCATGGAGCCGCAAAGGGGGAGTTTTTTTGAAAAAGAAACTAGTACACGTTATAGAACCGGTAGGTCCCTTTGAATGGTATAAACCTCTCGAAGACCTGGCAGAGATCCAATTTATCTATCCAGACAAAAGCTTTTCTAATGTTCAACTGCGGAAAATCCTCGAAAAAAGCAGTGCTATTCTTATTACTTCCAGTTGTGGTGTAAGCTCAGAAGACATGAATTATGCAAAAAAACTTGAAATAATTGCGAAGTGTGGAGGGAAGCCCTCCAACGTAGATATAGATTCTGCTACAAAACACGGTATTGCTGTTTCCTACGTTCCAGGAGCAAACAATACGACTGTCGCAGAGTTCTGTATTATGCTCATAATGTCCTCTATGAGAAATTTCATCTCCCAAGCAGGAGCAATCCATAATAACAGATGGAGAACCGGTGACACTTTACTTGGATCAGAACTGAGGGAGAAAACTGTAGGTATTATTGGATACGGCGCAGTAGGGCGGGAAGTTGCAAGAAAATTAGAGGGCTTCGACAGTAATATTCTTATTTATGATCCTTATGTAAAAATCAAAAAAGACGAATTCGGAAGTATGGAATCGGTTGAAAACCTGGAAACCCTTCTCAAAGAATCAGATATTATTTCCGTAAACTGCTCGCTAACCAAAGAGACAAGGGGCTTTATTTCAGATCGCCAGTTTGAATTGATGAAACCGAAGGCTATTCTGATCAATACCGCAAGGGGTCCCATTGTGGACGAATCTGCCCTTGTAAGAACTTTGGAGAATGAAAAGATTGCAGGAGCCGCAATTGACGTATTCACAAAGGAACCAATTAACTCTGAGCATATCCTTGCCAGCTTCAAAAATGTCATTTTAACACCACACGTTGCAGCCTGGACAGAGGAAGCTCTTTTTCGTGAAGTAAATGGGGCTGTTCAGTCAACTATGGCAGTATTTCAGAAAAACTATCAGGTTCCTGGCCTTTTGAATGCAGACTACCGCAAACATATTATTTAATTGTATAATTAGCACATTATGACTTTACATTCCTCTTTACAAAAAAATTTATCAAGGAGGGTAAAACATGAAAAGGAGAAATTGGATCAGGATCTTTCTAGCATCTTTATGTATCATGGCACTGGCAGGAGGAGCTTCTGCAGCAACAATGCAGTGGACTCTTGCTACCGGAGGGACCTCGGGGACCTATTATCCTCTCGGAGGCGCAATTGCACAGATAATCAGCAACAACGTCTCAGACCTCAATATCACAGCACAATCAACAGGAGCTTCTGTTGAAAATATCAACCTGATCGCGGCAGGAGATGTCGATCTTGCACTTGTGCAGAACGACATCGCGGATTATGCCTTTAAGGGAACTGAATTTTTTAACAGAAAGGTAGAGAACATAAGAGCAATTGCAAGACTCTATCCTGAGACAATTCACGTAGTAGTACCAGGAGAAAGTGAACTTGACAGCATTTCTGATTTCAAGGAAAAGGAAATCTCCGTAGGAGCTCCAGGTAGTGGTAACGAAGCTAATGCAAGACAGATTTTCGAGGTCTTTGGCCTGACTTACAAAAATTTCGAACCCCACTTTCTTTCATACGCAGAAACAGCAGATCATTTTAAGGACAGACTCCTTGACGGTTTCATCTACACAACGGGAGCTCCTAACTCTTCAATTCAGGATATAAGCACTCTTCAGAAGATCAAATTTCTTCCTATCGAAGGTGAAATGCGTGAAAAACTCATGTCTGAATATCCATTTTTCGCTGTAGAAGTAATGCCGGCAAATACATATAATGGACAGACAGAACCTTACCAGACCGTTGCTGTACAGGCTATCCTTATTGCAAACGAAGAGTTATCCGAGGAAGCTGTCTACACTATGACCAAAGCCTTCTTTGATAACCTCGATGCGGTCGGTGAAAGCCATCATAAAGGAAAATCGATCACCCTCGAAAATGCCCTCGATGGTATAACTATACCTGTCCATCCAGGAGCAGAAAAATTCTACAAAGAAAACGGAGTTATGTAATAAACCTTTAACCTGTTTTTCGGGGAAAAACAGGTAGAGATAAAGTTTCCCGAGAAAATAGTTTTCTCGGGAAACTACTTTTAATATTTTTCACGTAAATAACCTGATTTCGGAAAGGGTTAATCACCTTGAGAAAGCCCATTTTTATTTTACTTTCGATATTATTATTCGTTATTTTCGTATTTGGTCTATATCCTCTCCAGATTCTTTCCGTAAAAGATGGAGAAGGAAATATCAAATATTGGCAATTCATAAACGAAAAAGATCAATTCACAATCAGCTGTATTCATTCTGTCGAAAAAACTCCTGTTGATGAAATCTACTCTATCCAGAATGGAGACATAGTTCTAAAAGAAACTGTTTATTCCGATTTTGGTGCCGGCTTACCCTATCAGGCCACTGGAACCCAAAAATTTTCACATGAAGGAAAAGTATTCCGAATAACTGGCTATAATATAGAAATTCCAGTTCTTTATATACGAGTTGGCAGATTCGCTGAACATACCTTCACATTTGAAGATAAGGAATACAAACTAACAAAATGGGCAAAGCCGGGAGAAAATCTGGCTTTTGATATTGAAAAAACAAATCTTTTTCATCTTTTCTGGAATTACATACGGGAGGGAAAACAATGAACGAAACCCAGAAATATAAAAATAAGGCCAAAGTAAAACAGCAATCAAACGACGATGAAGTAAATGTAGAAGAAATACTGAAAAAATACGACAAGGAATCAGCATTTCGAACTCCCGGAGGAATCTGGAATAAGATTACCATATTTCTTTGTATAGCCTTTTCAGCTTTTCAGCTTTACACAGCAGCCTTAGGTGTTTACCCAGCACAAATACAAAGATCAGTTCATCTTGCTTTTACTCTGTGTCTTGTTTTCCTTCTCTTCCCAGTTTCATCCAAGAAGGTCAAGGACAACAAAATTCCATGGTTCGACTTTGTTCTTGCAGGTTTAGGAGTCTGGGTAGGAATGTATATTGTAATAAACTACATGGACATCATGCTTCGTGCAGGATTGCCCACCTGGGGAGATCTCATTTACGGAGGCCTTGCCATACTTCTTGTTCTTGAGGCTTGCAGAAGAGCTGTTGGCATGCCTATTGCAATGGTTGCCACAGCATTTCTTCTTTACGCGAAGTTTGGAAATCTAATTCCTGGCATGTTAGGTCATGGTGGATTTCCTGTCAAAAGGATTATCACCCATATGTACGTAACTACCGAAGGTATTTTGGGACTACCCCTCGGTGTATCTGCAACATTTGTCTTTTTGTTCATTCTTTTTGGAGCGTTCCTTCATAAAACCGGCTTGGGCAAATTCTTTATAGATCTGGCTCTTGCCGCTACAGGACACAGGGTAGGGGGTCCTGCAAAAGTTGCAGTTCTTGCAAGTGGACTCTTCGGTTCCATCTCTGGCAGTTCAGTAGCTAACACAGTCACCACTGGTGCTTTCACAATACCTTTGATGAAGAGTATAGGCTATCCAGGACACTTTGCCGCTGCCGTTGAAGCAGCTGCTTCAACGGGTGGACAGCTTATGCCTCCCATTATGGGGGCTGCTGCATTCATAATGGCGCAATTTTTAGGTATTGCTTATATTAAAATAGCCGTTGCAGCTATACTGCCAGCTGTTATGTATTATCTTGCAGTCGGAATAATGGTCCACATGGAAGCAAAGAGACTCGGTTTAAAGGGGCTACCAAGGGAAAATCTCCCCAGAGTAGGCAATGTCCTTAAAAAAGGTGGACATATGCTGCTCCCCATTGTAGTTATAGTCTATCTGCTCGTTAAAGGATACACACCCTTGAGAGCTGCCTTTGTAAGTATCATAGTTACAGTTGGCATTTCAATGTTGAAATCAAGCACAAGAATGAGTTTCAGAGATGTCCTCGAGGCTATGGAAAACGGAGCAAGGGCTGCCCTTGGAGTTGCTACCGCATGTGCTTGTGCCGGAATTATAATTGGAGTTGTAACCCTTACAGGAGTGGGATTAAAATTAGCAAACGGAATAGTCGTTCTATCGGGCGGAATTTTTTTCTTCACTCTGGTTTTTACAATGATAGCTTCGATAATACTTGGAATGGGTCTACCAACTACGGCAAAATACATTGTTCTTGCCTCAATGGCTGCTCCTGCTATCCAGAAATTTGGAGTCCCCCCCCTTGCGGCACATATGTTTATACTCTATTACGGTATTATAGCTGACCTTACACCACCTGTAGCTCTTGCAGCATATGCTGGAGCAGGTATCGCCAACGCTAATGCCATGAGAACGGGCTTCACAGCCCTGAGACTTGCAATAGCAGGATTTACCATACCTTTTATATTTGCGTACAATCCTCAGTTGCTCCTTATCAATACAACACCTCTTAACGTCATCTTTTATTTCACAACTGCCATTATTGGTACTACATCCTTAGCCTTTGCAGGTTCTGGTTACTGGTTGAGAACTTTGAAAATATGGGAAAGGCTCATCCTTTTTACGGGAGCCATTGCACTGATCTTCCCTGGCGTCTACACTGACCTTACAGGATTCGGAGCTCTCGTATTAATATACTTTTCCCAGAAATTTATGAAAAACAAAGAGCTTGAGATAGCTTGAGATATAAAATCTGTTTACATATATTCTGTGAAAAAGAACAGGGAGCTTCTCAGGAAGCTCCCTGTTCTTTTTCATAAAACTCCTCTAAGTCTGTCACCTGTATTTATTTATATTCCTTTGCCTCTTCTTTTCCTCGAATTACCCTTAAGCCCCCTTCGGCAAGGGCTTTCATTTCGTCTTCGCCGGGATAGACCTTTACATCTGCAATGTAGGAAACCTTTTCGGTTATTCTTTTGACAAGTTCCTCGCTGTAGGCAAGCCCTCCAGTTAGTACTATGGAATCAACTTTTCCAGCCAGGACCGCAGCACGGGAACCTATCTCCTTGGATATCTGAAGAACAAGAGCATCAAAGACAAGCGTAGCCTTCTCATTGCCTGCTTCTATCATTTTCTGAACTTCTCTCAGGTCATTTGTTCCGAGATGAGCAACAAGTCCTCCGTTGCCCACTATTTTCCTCCTCAGTTCATCAAGGTCATATTCGCCGCTATAGGCCAGTCTGCAAAGTCCTCCTATCGGGAGAGAACCCGCTCTTTCCGGAGAAAAGGGACCTTCTCCGTCGAGGGCGTTATTTACGTCAACTGCCTGTCCTTTTTCATGAGCACCGACAGATATCCCTCCGCCCATATGGGCAACTATAAGGTTCACGTCTTCGTATTTTTTCCCCATTTCTGTGGCTGCTCTTCTTGCTACAGCTTTCTGGTTGAGTGCATGCCAGATAGACCTTCTCTCTATATCAGCAAGTCCACTTAACCTTGCTTCAGGAGCAAGCTCATCGACAACTACGGGATCAACGATATATGCCTTTTCAGAACCTTCTTCGCTGGCAAGGCGATGTGCCAGGGGAGCTCCCAGGTTGCTTGCATGTTCTCCGTACCTGCAGGACCTAACATCCTTTAACATGAGATCATTGATCGAATAAGTGCCACCTGGTATGGGTCTTAGCAGACCCCCTCTTCCGACAAAAGCATCTATCTCTGAAAGGCTTGTTCCATTCTCGCTTATCATTTTCTTTATTTCGTCAAGCCTGAATTCTTCCTGGGCCATTATGCCATTGTACTGCTTGAGCACATCTACATCATACCGCTGGGTCTGGTTCCACAGTTCCCTTTCATCATCGAAAAGAGCAACCTTGGTACTTGTGGAGCCAGGATTGATAGTCAATACTTTCATGATAAACATCTCCCTCGCGAAATGGACACAGGGGACCCTGTCATGGTCTCAACGAGGTCCCCTGCTATAAGTCAAAATACTAAAAATCCCTTTCCAGAGCTATTCTAAGGACCCTGTAAAAAAGATCAAAGGAAAAATTATTTCTCAAAGTCTGAAAGGGCGGCAGCTGCTGCAACAGATATCAGCTTTGCCCTGGGACTGTCAGCGCGGCTTGTCAGTACCACAGGAGCTGCTGCTCCGAGAATAAGTCCGGCTGTCTCGTTCTTTGAGAAATACACTATAGCCTTGGCCAGCATGTTTCCGGCCTCTATGTCAGGTACGACAAGAATATCCGCTTCCCCTGCCACAGGAGAAACTATTCCCTTTGTGCGGGCAGACTCCTCGTTAATTGCATTATCAAGGGCAAAAGGACCGTCAACTACACAGTTTTTTATCTGGCCACGTTTGTTCATCTGGGAAAGTGCTGCAGCCTCGAGTGTACATGGCATATCTGGGTTAACAACCTCCACCGCGGCAAGAACTGCTGCCTTGGGTTCGTCCACACCCAGGGATCTTGCAAAATTTACCGTGTTCTGAAGGATCTGGGCTTTCTGGGCAAGATCAGGATACATGTTGAAAGCTGCGTCGCAAATGAAAAATATCCTGTCAAATCCCTCTACAGAGTGAAAATAGCAGTGGGATATGGTATTTTTACCCTTCCTCAGACCAACTTCCTTGTTGAGCATTCCCCGAAGGAAATCATTTGTGTGTATCTGACCCTTCATGTAAATGTCAGCCTGACCTGAGGATACTTTTTCAACAGCCACGAGGCCCATCTTTGCCTCTGATTTCTCGTCAATTACCTCGAAGTTTGAAAGATCAACTCCTGCTTCGTCTGCAGCAACCTTGATGTTATCCTCGTTGCCTACGAGGATAGATTCTGCTATACCTTCTGTTCTGGCTTCCTCAAGGCAGGAGAGAAGACCTGCATTCTCCGCCATGGCAACGCTGACCTTTTTCGGACCCTGCTCAGCGCCGATCTTTTTGGCGTAGTCAAGAAGTGCTGAAAGTGAACGAATCTGTTCCATAAAAAAACCTCCCGTTAAAGTCTTTATATTGATTTTTTGTCCCTTATAAATAAATTCTTTTCAAAGATTACCCCATGAAACATCAAAAAGCAAATACATTATACAATACCCAGGGTACAAAAGATCAGTTCTATCCTGCAATAGCTGCCCCGAGTGCTATGGAGAAAAGCTTGGTCTCCATGGAGTCGAACCTGCTTGTCATAACTATTGGTCTCTTCGCACCAAGAACAACACCGGCAGCCCGGTTTCTGGCAATGTACAGGACCACCTTGGCCAGCATGTTTCCGGCCTCTATATCCGGGACAAGGAGCATGTCCGCATTCCCTGCAACAGAAGATTTGATGTTCTTTATCTTTGCGGACTTCCCGCTTATGGCGTTATCAAGTGCAAGAGGTCCATCCACCAGACATCCGCGAATCTGTCCACGATCGTTCATTCTTGCCAGAGCTGCCGCATCGAGAGTGCACGGCATATCGGAATTTACGGCTTCAACTGCAGCCAGAGCCGCTACCCTTGGGCGATCCATTCCCAATCTGTGGAGACAGTCCACTCCGTTTTCGATGATCTTCACCTTGGTTGACAGGTCAGGATACATGTTCATACCACCGTCCGAGAGGGCCAGGACCTTCTTCTCCTCTACGGAAGCCTCGAAGAGGAGAAGATGGGACAGAAGGGAACTGGTTCGAAGTCCCCATTCCTTGTTTAAAACAGCCTTTAGTAAAGTAGCTGTTTTGACAAGGCCCTTCATTAAAAGATCTGCATCACGGGAAGAAACCATCTGCACGGCCTTTTCCGCTGCAAGGTGATCATCTTTTTCTGCCACTATCTCAATTCCTTCGATATCGATATCGCTATCGCTGGCGACGGAACTTATAACATCCGGGTTTCCTACCAGGACCGGCTTGACAATTCCATCGTTTTTCGCACGGCTCACAGCGCTCAAAGTGTCTGAACCATGAGGACAGGCTACAGCAACTGTCATTCCCTTTCCACTCAAACACAGCCGATTGAGACCATCCAGATTTTCAAGTGCCATCAACTTTTCGCCCCCGTGTAATCTGAATATTTTTTGGGCTCTTCCTCTTTTCTCAGAACTCTCAGGGTCCCGAGAAGGAGTGCCCGCATCTCGTCCTCTCCCGGATAAACAAGGACAGGAGCTATCCACTGAACCTTTTTCTGTATTTCCATAACAAAGTCACTGTCATAGGCAACTCCCCCGGTAACGAGAATTGCGTCAACCTCACCTTTAATTGTGGTAGCCATTGCCGCTATTTCTTTTGCAAGCTGAAGGACCATGGCCTTTTCAACCAGAATGGCCTTTTCTTCTCCTTTTTTGATTCTTTCCCTTACTTCTTTCATGTCGCTGGTCCCGAGATAGCTGTAAACTCCTCCCCTGCCGACTACCTTTTTCAGCATATCCTTCAGATTATACTCTCCGCTATAACAAATCCGGGCAAAATCACCAGCAGGAAGGCCTCCAGATCTTTCGGGGGAAAAGGGACCAAAGTCATTGCCACTGTTTACGTCGCAGATTCTGCCCTTTCTGTGTGCACAGACAGAGATACCACCGCCAAGGTGGACAACAACAAAGTTAAGAGAATCCCAGTCTTTTTCCAGATCCCTCGCAGCGAGCCTGACCGTGGCCTTTATATTCAGCGCATGGGAGAGGGAATGCTTGGGCAGTTCCGGAAGACCTGTCAACCTGGCTTCATTGTCCAGTTCGTCCACAGCAACGGGATCTACAATATAAGCAGGAATGGACCTTGGTGAAGATATGGCATCAGCGATTATACAGCCAAGATTTGAAGCATGATCCCAGGGTTTACCGAGACTTGACCTCTCGACCAGGTCTTTGTCCACTAAATAGGTACCTCCCGGTATCGGATCTATGATACCGCCTCTTCCTACCACTGCGTCCAGTTCGTCAAAGTTGTTTCCGTGCTCTTTCGCAACTTTTTCTATGGTTTCCAGCCTGAACTCATACTGATCCGCAGTATGAGCAAAACCTGCAATTTTTTCGGGATCATGACGTACAGTCTCTCTCCATCTTTCATTTTCATCACTGAACCATGCGACTTTCGTGCTTGTGGAACCTGGATTTATCGCCAGGACCTCAAAAGACATACAAATCCCCCCAAGATAAACTGATATGTAATATATTATTTAAATAATAATATATTATTCCCTCAATGAACACTTTTCATTATACATTACTGAAACTATTATCATCCATAAGAAGATCTGTTTTCTCGCAAATCTCTCTGCAGGCTGAAACAATTTCCGGATCATAAAAACTTCCGGAAAATTTTTCTATCATTGCAAAAGATTCTTCAAGCTCTCTTGCCGGACGATAAGGCCTGTCGGAGGTCATTGCCTCAAGGGCATCTGCAACTGCTATTATCCTTGCCTGGAGCATGATCTCCACTCCTTTCAACCCCTCAGGATAGCCTGTCCCATCATAATGTTCATGATGCTGAAGAACTATGTTGGCCACGGGCCAGGGGAAATCAATGTTGCGCAGAATTTCCCATCCGTAATAGGGATGCCTTTTGACAAGCTCTTCCTCAAGAGATGTTAATTTGCCGGGTTTTGTGAGGACTTCAGCAGGAATATTTATCTTGCCGATGTCGTGCACAAGAGAAGCATAAAAAATTCCCAGGACCTGAAAATCTGAAAGGTACAGATGTCTTGCTATTGCAGTTGCGAGTTTCGCTACCCTTTTCTGATGTCCTGCAGTGTAGGGGTCCCTGATTTCAATGATCTGTCCAATGGCCATTACGGTACCTTCAAGTACAGATTTTATAGAGGACATACGTGTCTGAAGCTGATCTTCAAGATCCTGTCTCTTGAGAGCTTCCAATACGATATTTCGGAAGGTCCTGAGAACATTTATGTTGTCAATATTCCAGGCCTGCCCCTTCCAGGGATTTATAAAACCGGCTATTCCACAGATACTCTCTTTCCTGAACATGGGAAGGAGTACAAGGGATCTAATTTGAGCTTCATTTAGTAGAGACAATTCCTCCATGGAAAAAAGGGCCTCATTGTCACTAACGTTGTCTAAGAGGACCTCACCTTCCGAGTAAAGCTTTTCAAGTGTTGTCGGTAAAATTCCCGTTAAAGGATCCTTTCCCGATTTCTTGCTTTTCATTACGCCCCTGTGGTCATCGGAAATCCAGTCATGCAGAATTTCCCAACTGTGTCTTTCTTCCGAGTAAAGGGCAACATAAGCCCTGTCAGCATGGATAAATCTGGATATATCTTCCAGACAGATGTCTGTGGCTGCTGGAAGGTGGTTCTCTATGACCATTTTTGATGCTATGGAAAAGATACTTTCCTCGCAGGAGAGTCTTTCCTTCAATTTCTCTTCGTATTTCTTTCTTCCGGTTATGTCCCTGTAAATACCATAGATCATATTCTCTCCACCTGCACTGAAGGGCATGCTCTTAATGGATACAGGAAAATGTTTACCGTCAGATCTGCTCCTTACGGTTTCCCTCTCAAATTTTACGCCTGCCAGGGCATCTCTGGACATTACACAGGCTTCTTCTTTCAGGTCCTCTTCAGAGGCAACTATATCGTTCACCGGCTTGCCCACACATTCCCCTGGGTCCACCTCAAACATTTCCCCCATGTAACGATTCATTCGTACAACCCGATCATTCTCATCCGCCAGGACAATACCCTCAGGAGAATTCTGGAAAAGTTTTTCCATAAAATTCTTTTCTGACCTTAACCGCTTTTCTGCAAGATTTCTCTTTTTAAGACTGACAACCAGATATCCAGCGTAAAGAAGAGCAAATACCGCAACTGTAAAGTTTATAAAAATTATATCGCCATGTCTTTCCCAGAAAGAACGGGATCTGTTGTAGACCAAGCTATCCGGAGGTAGAACATTTTCGTCAATGCCAAATCTTTCAAGTGCAGGAGAACTGAATACATATTCTGAGGGGCCTTCTAAATTATGTATCTCCTCCAGTGGAACTCCCTCAAGGACCTTCCCGGCTATTTCAGCAGTCATTTCACCGTAATACCCTGCCCGGTGTACCAGGCCTCCCACAGCTTTATCCTGCTTTACAAGATGTTCCTCGGTAGTAAAGACCGGAACAGTAGCGAAAGAAAGAAGGGTCTCTGCCTTTCTTTCAAAAACAGCAAGTCCTGACCATGCATAATGTCCAGTCTCTGTTATAAAAAGGGCAGAATTCTCCAAAAGGTTTCTTCCTGTAGAAGCAACTTCCCCGAGATCAAGATCACCCATATCCAGGACCTCGAATTCAAATTTCCCGTCAATTGTGTCCCTTTGGGATTCTATCCAGTCCCTTTTCTGGCCTGAAACAATGTATATTTTTTTAACATCAGGGAGAATCTGGCTGATAAGTCTCAGATTTCCTGCTATTTCGTGCCTTCGTGTAATTCCTGCCATGTTCTCGCTTTCGGTAAGGGCAAAGGCCTCTCCTGTAATTCCACAATAGATCACAGGGGTACCGGGAAAAAGATATTCACCGT
>CAZFJG010000029.1:0-2363 GCA_964519285.1 uncultured Synergistales bacterium
AATTCATTTTCAAGGACAAGCACAGAAATATCGTTGATGTCGGATTCTCGGCTGACTCCTGTGGATGCGACATTCTCAAATCTTGTCCCGTCTTCCGAAACCATGTAGAAAACGCCCATTCCGGATTCGGTTATTTTTGTAAGCTTCTTAACCAGGGCGCTGGCGAAATCCCTGGTCCCCTCGTGGGTAACTGCAGTGCTAACCACACCGGTTATGCCATCCTGTATATGAATAAGTGATAAAAGGGAATCTGCCATGGTGTTAATTGACCTTGCGAGAATTCCAAGTTCATCCACCCTGTCCACCCTGTTTCTCGCGTTAAGTTCTCCCTTGTCGATTTTCTGTGCCACTTCCGTTATTTCGGAGATAGGCCGGGAAATGCTCCTTGATATCAGTATTGCAAGTGCACAGGCGCCACTCACTGAGAAAGAGAAAATTATCAGTATTATGTGAAGAAGAGAATAAACCGGGGTGTCTACTTCAATAAGGTCCTGTTTAACAACCAGTCCCCATCCGGTTTCAGGTATTCCGGTAAATGCAGCGAGAACTTTCTCTCCCCGGTAATCAGTAGTCTTAGTGGAGCCGGATTCTCCTGCGATGGCCTTCTTTACCGGATCAGTTTCAAGATCCCGGGAAAGAGCACTGTGCCCCTCCCAGAGGAGGGAATTCATATTCTTTCCATCTGATGTAACGAGAAGGGCCTCCCCTGTGTTGCCAAGTCCTGTTCTGTTGTACAGAAGATTAAATATGGATCTGTTCAGAGATACACTTATCGAGAGTATACCCTTAATTTCTGATGTGCTGTCATTATTGTCAGCAGGGACAGGTACCGCAAAGGATTGGATGATCTCTCCATCCTCAGTTTTTCGGGGTTCCGAAAAGTAAAGGGATTTTTCTCTTATAGTGTTCTGGAAAAGTTCTGCATCTTCCTGGTTCCCATCAGGTATATTGCTTCCTGTTGACAGTAAAATATCTCCGTTACTGTCTTTCAGAGTTATTCCCATTAAAGAGGGATTACTTTCATCAAAGTCATTTAAAAGACCAGCTAAACTGGCAAGACCCCGGCGGTCAAAATTTTCCTGGGATGCGGTTTTTGTAAGAAAATAGATGTCGTTAGTAATATTCTGACCCCAGGAGGATATCTGGATTTTCTTCTGGGTTGCCAGTGATACCAGTTTGTCAGCAGCTTCCGTTCTTATAGATTTTATCCTCTGGTCGTAAGTAAGGGCTGTCATTATAACCAGCGGAACGAGGGAAACCACAAGAAACCAGAGTATAAGCCTGTTGTTCATGTTTTTGAATCTGAATCTTCTCATAGCCCTCCTCCGATCATTATGCCAGTCTTAAGGGGGAAGATAACATCTGAAGTCAGCTTTTCCGCCGGAGACAAAGTATCCCAATGAACATTAAAAGCATTCATAAGGTCTTCCAGGATAATAATTTTTTCTTTTAAGGATACCAGCCGTGTCATTGGAAAATTTCGGGCAAGGGGAGATTCCTTGAGGCTGTGGAGAATAGAAGTCTCAAAACAAGAGGTTACAAGCCCAATTATGACTGGAAAAACAAGGCTACAGGCTGCCATTTAAATCCGTCCGATCTTCGTAAAAATAAGTGATGTACAGTATAAAAAGGTAAAAGAAAAGAAAATCTTTCAATATTCATCACTGTTGTTATGAAAAATGTATGAAAACAGATTGAAAAAAATACAACAACCCATGAAAATAGTAGAACAAAGAGTCTTTTATAGCAAGGGAAATAATTGAATATCAGTGAAAGGAAGGGGTCTTTACGGAACCAAAACCAGTGGATCGAGGTCTTGAGCTTGTCGAATTTCTTTTCTCAGTCGGATTCCCTTCATGGCTGGTGGGGGGGATCGTTCGTGATCATCTTTCGGGTCGTATCTCCCGTGATATAGATGTGGCTGTCCAGGCTGATCCCGGGGATCTTCGTACACTGTTCCCCGCAGTCTCAGAACGGGGTAGTGGAAAAAGGCGCAGCTTTGTCATCAGTTACAGGGAATGTCCCTTCGAAATCGTCCCACTTTGGGGTAAAACCCTCAATGAGGATCTGAAAAGAAGGGATTTTACAGTTAATTCAATGGCCATGGACCGAAAGGAAAATATTATAGACCCTTTCGGAGGCAGGAAGGATCTCCATAATTCTCTCCTGAGGTTTACAGATGATCCTGTCCAGAGGATCCGGGAGGATCCCGTGAGGTTGTTAAGGTTTTGCAGGTTCACTGCCACTTTGAATATGGAACCTGAAGGCAGTTCTTCCTCAGCTGTAAGGGAGATGGGCAGTGAACTGATAAGAGTTCCGGCTGAAAGGAAAGGTTATGAGGTCTTCAGGGCTTTGACTGAAGG
>CAZFJG010000029.1:2463-5318 GCA_964519285.1 uncultured Synergistales bacterium
ACTTCCGGCTTGGAAATATGTGAGGTAACAGCGGATCTGGCCGGCTGCAGTTCTGGAGATACACATAAAAGGGGTCCTTCGGCAGGGAATGTATCCCTGTTACTTCGATTCGCAGTAAATCTCAAGAAAGGGCCATGTCTTCCCGGAGGAAGAAAAATTATGGAAGTCCTGGGCATAGGATCAGGAAAGATACTTGGAGAGATCAAAAAGGATCTTGTCCTGGAAAAGGCCAGGGGGAATATCATAGAGCAAAAGGATATTTACACCTTTCTCGAAGGAAAGATACGGGAGTCCTGACCCTATTGCCTTACGCCGGTATCCCAGACAGGAACTCCGAAGGTCACTCCAAAGGTCCAGTCTTCATCTTCGTTATATACTGCGATAACTTTGGCGTTAAGCAAAGCCCCAGGAACAGATAGGGCTATTCCTGTTTCCCAGGGGTCTTCAACAACATTGAAGGAATTGTCCAGAAGATATCCCTGGCCCAGGAACAGGTCTGCATTTATGGTTCCCCACCAGTTCTTGGAGACAACTCTTCGCATTGTAGCCCTCCACCAGGCCATGTTCTCTCCACGGTAGGGATGGTCCGCTATGGAATAAAGTTCCTCCCTTGCTCCGAGATAGGCAGAGTAATAGGGGTTTTCAACACTGCCAATGTATCCTCCGCCTCTAATAATGAACCTTGTCTTCCCGTCCTTCGATGAATGTACGGTTCTGTAGTTCATCCTTGCGACAGGCTCATCTGCATCGGGCCACCACAGGTCAAGTCTTGCAGATGTTCCTTCTGAAGGATCAATGTTATCGTCAAGGCTGTTATACATCAAAAACAGAAGTGGAGAGATGTAAGTGTCGGAACGGTTATCGCTGTCGTAGTATTCCGCGGCAATTCCAAGTCCAGCCCTCAGAGGCCCGACAAAGAACCTTTCGGTGTAGGCTCCGGAAAATCTGTACCACTCTGTCTCCCGGGCGTTCCTTGGTTCAATGATTCTTCTCCTTATAGAAAAGGCAGTTTCAGTGCGTTGCTTCCAGAGGTTTCCCGGGTCAAGGTATTCAGCACCGATTCCCCATTCTTTTCCTACCATTATACTGGAGGTAAGTGTATCGTCTTTTTCCAGGAAATCCCTTGTTATCACATCTGTATAAAGCCAGTTGTGACCGTGAAAACTGGAGTAGCTCCCTCCTATGACAGTTTCATATTTGTAATCTTTGGCTGTTTTTAGCCTCCTGTCGTCAGGTTTCTGGAGATTTTTGCTTGCTCTTTCATCCAGGTCCGGTAGTATTTTGTCTACCCTTTTTGTAATTCCCGTGCTGCAGTAGGGTGCATCAGCGGCAAGGTCCCTTATATCTTCCCTCTGTGAAGAGGCTGTTTCGTAGCCTGTTCTTAGAATGGCATCGAGGTTTGATGTGTCCAGCATAGGCATTTTCGAAACGTTCGGTTTAATTACCAGGTCAGCAGCCTCAAGGTTCTTCTTGTGTTCCCATGATGTCATGATGTTGATGCACTGATCGATTACGTCAACCGCCGTATTGATTTCTTCCTCGGTTTTATTGGCTGCCGTTATGTCCACAGCTATAACAGGGTAGCCGGGAAAGATCTTCTTGGCTATCCAGACAGGCATATTTGCCACAAGCCCTCCGTCCACCATCATCCTCCCGTCTATTCTCCATGGTTCAAAAAGCCCTGGTATCGACATGGAGGCTCTCATGGCATCTGCAAGCCTGCCTTTACGTATTATCACGGGTTTTCCTGATAACAGGTCAGTTGCGACAGCAGCAAAAGGTATAGGGAGCTCGTCAAAGTTTGAGGCGTCGCTGCAGGGTCTTACGATCTCCGATAGTTTGTCATAGAGCCTGAGGCCTGTAAGGCCTCCCATTGGGCCTACTATGTTTCCTTTCTCGTCCATAAGAATCCTGTAAAAGGACCACTGTTCTATGCTGTTTTCCCTTCCGAGGGGGGATGCAGACGGTGCTTTACGGTCGGAGAAAAGACTTCTGAAATCAAGGGAATCAACTATCCTTTCGATCTGATCCGAGCTGTAACCACAAGCTGCAGTTCCGCCTATGATGGCTCCCATGCTTGTTCCAACTATCCCTGCTATTGGAATACATTCCTCTTCCAGCACTTTCAGTACTCCCACATGAGCAAGGCCTCTCGTGCCGCCACCGGAAAGAGCAAGGACAACTCCTCCCGGATTTTTTTCCAGGGCATGAGCGGAGGCCGGAATAAGAAGGAAAAGAGTTAAAAGAACAACAGCGACAAATCGGATATTTCTGATGCTGACCACCTCTGTAGAGGACTGTTATACGTCCAGGTTTCTCACCTCTTGGGCGTGGGATTCGATAAAAGCCCTTCGAGGTTCCACCTTGTCACCCATAAGTATCGTGAAGTATTCATCGACAGCCATGGCATCGTCGACCTCCACCTTTTTGACGATCCTGTTCTGGGGATCCATTGTGGTTTCCCACAGCTGGGTGGGGTTCATTTCTCCCAGTCCCTTGTATCTCTGAACAGAAGCGTTTTTGAGGTTCTCTTCTTTTATGAGTTTGCGCAATTCCTTATCACTATAGCAGTATCTTAAATTTTTACCTTTTTGTACCATGTAAAGGGGAGGGTGCGCAAGGAACAGATGGCCATTTTCAATCAGTCCCTTCATATAGCGGTAGAAAAAGGTAAGGAGAAGGGTGCTTATGTGGGCACCGTCGACATCTGCGTCGGTCATTATTATGATCTTGTGGTATCTGAGTTTTGAAGCGTCAAAATCCTCGCCGATGCCACATCCCAGCGCCTGAACAATGGTCTTGATCTCGTTGTTGCCGAGAATTTTGTCGATGCGCGCTTTTTCGACGTTGAGGAT
>CAZFJG010000029.1:5418-15949 GCA_964519285.1 uncultured Synergistales bacterium
TGATCTCGTTGTTGCCGAGAATTTTGTCGATGCGCGCTTTTTCGACGTTGAGGATTTTACCTCGCAGGGGCAGAATGGCCTGGAAGCTTCTGTCCCTGCCCTGTTTGGCACTACCTCCGGCACTATCTCCCTCGACAATGTATATTTCGCTGATCTCTGGATTTCTGCTCGAGCAGTCAGCCAGTTTCCCAGGCAGGTTCATCCCGGAAAGGGCAGATTTGCGGACCAGTTCTCGGGCCTTCTTGGCAGCATTCCTTGCCTGCCTTGCCCTCAGAGCCTTTTCTACAACTGGTTTTACCGGTTGTGGCTGGTCGTCCAGCTGTTGAAGCATCTCCTCGTAGATTATAGAATCCACGATTCCCTTGACCTCGCTGTTACCCAGCTTTGTTTTGGTCTGACCCTCGAACTGTGGATCAGGCAATTTGATGGATATAACCGCTGTTAGACCTTCCTTCAGATCCTCACCTGTAAGGTTGGTGTCTTTTTCTCTGAGGAGCTTGTTTCTTCTCGCTATTTCGTTGATGGACCTGGTAAGGGCCGTTCGAAATCCTGAGACATGGGTACCTCCCTCTATTGTATGAATGAGGTTGGCAAAGGCAAAGATCTTTTCATGATAGCCGTCGTTGTACTGGATACCGATATCAAGTGTAACGCCTTCCTTCTCACCAGTGATAAGAATAGGTTCGGGAAGGAGGGTGCTGTTTTCCTTGTTGACGTAATTGACAAAGGCTTTTACTCCGCCTTCATATCTGTATTCAATTATCTTTTCGGTTCTCATGTCCTCCAGGATTATCTTGAGTCCTGGATTTAGAAAGGCCATTTCCCGGAATCTTCCTCCAAGGAGATCAGCGGAATATGTGACTTCCTCGAAGATCTCCTCGTCGGCCATAAAATGGATCCTGGTACCGCTTTTGTCGGTGTCGATACCGCCTTCCATATCTGTAACGGCGATACCCTTCTCAAATCTCTGGGACCATTCCTTGCTGTTTTTATAAACGGTAAGTTCCAGCCATTCTGACAGACCGTTCACGACGGAAATACCCACTCCGTGAAGTCCTCCGCTTACCTTGTAAACATCGTTGTCAAACTTGCCTCCGGCATGGAGGGTCGTAAGAACTACTTCAGCGGCAGGCCTTCCGTTGGATGGATGGGGATCAATGGGAATACCCCTTCCGTTGTCGATAATGGATACGCTCTCATCTGGATGTATCGTCACGTGGATCTCAGTGCAGAATCCGGCCATAGCTTCATCTACGGAGTTGTCTACAACTTCGTAGACAAGGTGGTGAAGTCCCCGGGGACCAGTATCTCCAATATACATTCCAGGTCTTCGGCGTACAGCCTCAAGACCTTCAAGAACCTGTATGTCATCTGCAGTGTAAAGACTGGCGGATGGTGTCATTTAAAGATCTCCTTCCTGTTGAAGTTCTTTCAGATTTCTCCTTGCTTCTGCGCCAAAGGTGCGATATCTTTTAGCGAGGGTCTCGGGCTTGAATCCAGTGGCAAGGAGAGAGCCGTTTTCAAGATATATTGCAGTTTCGTTTTCTTCCCTTACAAGGGCGATAACTCTGTTTATGGATACGATACCTTCTCCTTCAAGGGGAATGAACAAGTCCGTCGACCTCCAATTTTTATAATGTATATAACCTTTATATTATAACAGAAGAACCCCCGTAACGTCTCCCTGTTACTCACTTTGGGGAAAGTGGCGGGGACTATTTGTGACTGGAGTGAGATGCCTTGAAGAGGTTTAAAAGAATAAATAAACTATTTAATATCCTGACTTCTTTCTTTATAGAAGAATGGCCGGTATTTGTCAGTGCCACCCTGGGTACTTTGCTGAGTGCTGCAGCAGTTGTTATGTTCGTGATGCCCAACAGGTTCCCCGATCTCGGAGTTACCGGAATAGCTGTTCTGACAAATTACATATGGGGGATTTCTCCCATATGGGTAGTTGCCTCTATCAACGCAGTACTCCTTTACTGGGGCTGGAAGAACCTTTCCCTTCGTTTCGTCCTCTGGTCTCTCTACATAGTAGTACTTTTTACCTTCCTTCTTGGATATCTCAAATTTCTACCGGTTCCTGATATTGACGATCGTTTCATGGCAGCCGTCATAGCCGGTGTCCTTAAAGGATTTGGCGCAGGGGTTATCTATCGTTACGGCGTTTCCGGAGGAGGAACTGATATTCCAGGAATGGTACTGAGAAGGAGAAAAGGAATAGAGATGGGAACCTTCAATATCTATATAAACCTCGTTATCCTGGGTTTTTTCTTCTTTGTAGTCGGCCTGGAGTCGACCATATACGGACTTGTAAGTGTATATGTCATGGGGATAGTGTCCGACAATACTCAGCGTTCTTTCGACAAAAGAAAACAGGTAATGATCATAACAAATTATCCTCGAAAGGTGTCCAGGTATCTCATAAAAAATCTCAACAGGGGAGTAACAGAGATAGAAGGCAGGGGAGGATACAGCCGGCAGAAAAGGCCCGTTCTAATAGCACTTCTTGCGCAAAGGCAGACGGCGAGCCTCAAGAATTATCTCTCCGAGGTCGATCCGTCCGCCTTTATGTCAGTAACAGATGCATCCGAAGTAGTGGGAAGGGGATTCAAGACCTGGAAATCCCTTTAGGGTCAGTTGTGTTTCAGCTTATTGACCACTGTTGAAAAGGTCCACGAGGAATTTCAGATAATCATCCTTTTCCATTGGGCGGGGATTGTCCCTGTTGCTTCCGTTTTTAGCGGATTTTATTGCTATTTCCTCGAGGTCTTCCTCTTTTGCGCCCAGATCCCTGAAGGGTGGGAGTTCCACGTCCCTTGCCAGTTTAGCAACTTCCTCTACGGCTATCTGGCATCCTTCCTCCTCGTCTTTAAAGCTGAATCCCATAGCCTTTGCCACAAGGGCATATTTCTCCCTGCAGTAGTCCATGTTGTATTTCATCATCGGAGCCAGCACAACGGCGTTGCAGACTCCGTGGGGCAGGTCATATTTGCCTCCAAGGGCCTCAGCTATGCAGTGTACTGAGGCTACGTCGGAATGGCTGAAGCACATTCCTGCAATGATACTTCCGAGAAGCATTCCAGACCTTGCCTCAAGGTCATCTCCCTGGTTATAAGCCCTTCTGAGATATTTTGAGATAAGCTCTATAGCATAAAGTCCCAGTGCATCACCAATGGGTTCTGCGTTTCGTGCAGTGTATCCCTCCACTGCGTGTGTCAGGGCATCCATTCCTGTGGCCGCAGTCAGGGCAGGTGGCATCGTAACCGTCATTTTGGGGTCAACAAGGGCTATAGCCGGTCCGATAAGGGGGCTTTTGACTGTAAATTTGAAGTTTTCCGATGTGTCAGTTATTACTGAGCCAAAAGTGATTTCACTGCCTGTTCCTGCTGTGGTTGGTATAGCGATAAGAGGCAATCCTTTTGTAATTCGCGACGGGTCCTGGTAGTCACGTATTTTGCCTCCAGTTGCTGCAACAAGGGCGATCCCCTTTGCACAGTCGATGGGGCTTCCTCCACCGACTGCTATGATACAGTCAGTTCCAAGATGTTGTGCTGCCTCGGCACCATCATGGACATTGTGGTCCTTCGGGTTAGGTTCAACTCCACTGAAAACAACGGATTCAAGTCCCTTGTTCTTAGTAGTATCCAGGACCTGTTCTGCCAGCCCGCTTTGAAGAATTCCCTCGTCAGTTACTATCAGGATTTTCTTTGCGTCAAGATCGTCAAGACAGTCCCCCAGTTTTTCCACAGCCCCGATCCCGTATTCAATACGGGTGGGCAGCTCAAAACTGAAGGGATTCATTATTTCCATTTATACTTTTCTCCTCTCGATGTTATGGATGTTAAAAGATTTGAACTTAAGATTATAAAGCATTTTCCGCAATAACGGGTTTTGCTCTTATAAAAAGACCTTTTATGGATTTCTCTGAAATTCCTGTGAGGTAAACAGGCTATTGTAGTTAGTTTTCATCCCATCTTCTGATCTCTTCCATTAATGCACCGGAAGAGAATTTCACAGCCCCTATGGCCTCAAGTTCGGCCATGCCTCTGGAATACATATTGGATATGCCGTCTTCTGCAAAGACTATTCGATAATCACGTTCACTTGCCTCATAGATTGAACTCCTTGGACAGTTTGGGAAATTGAATCCCGTGAATACAATGGTATTGACACCCTTTCCCGTCAGAAATTCCTCCAGTGGAGTATCGTAAAAGGCTCCAAAACGGGGTTTGTAGATAATATATTCGTTATCATTGATCTGTTGAAATTCTCCTCTTAACAAAAGATCAGTGTCGAGATCACAATCCTGTTCAAGAATACTTTCGACAACCTTTGCGCCTTCACTGTCGGGCAGAACCCTTCTCAGTTTTCCCAGTTCAAGCTCTTCCCTTCGGCACAGGTCAGCATTGGAGCCGTCTTCCATGTAAAGTCTGACAATATGTACCACAGGCCTTCCTGTCTGCCTGAACAGTCTGGCCAGACGTGCAGCTGCATTTACAGCTCTTTTTCTGTCGTATCTGTCTTCACCGTCCGGATGCAGAAAATCGATCTGCATGTCTATTGTCAGAAGTGCAGCATTTTCATAGTCAGGTTTGGTGTACTTGTTCATTTACTGTTTTTGATCTCCTTTGCCCTTTCTTCAGCTTTATCCATAAGGGTTATCCTGTTTACAACGACTCTCTCGAAAGATCCGTCAAGAACCTTACCTTTTCCGTCCCTGGCCGAAAGCTCAAAATATAGACGGTTGCCTGAAATTTCTGCCAGCCTGGCTTTGAAGCTCACGCTGCTACCGAGAAGTGTCGGAGCGAGATGGGTAATGTTTACGTTATAACCGATAGTGATAAAACCCTCCGGTAGTCTGTCAGCAACCAGTTCGGTGCACGCCTGGACGAAAATGTCAGTACAGGCAGAGGTTGAGAGGAGCTGGTTCAGATGTACTGAGTGATTGCCTACAGTGTCCTCTACTTCAACAGTTTTGTTGATCTCCCTTGATTCTCCAGGTTTGAAATATTCCTTGAGATCGAACATAAAAAGCACCTCCTTGAATTCTTCTCTTTCCTGTAATTTTCAGATGTTCCTTTACAAAAGTCTACCACTCTCAGTAGTGTAACGTACAACTTTTTCGAAAAGGACATATACCGCAGTTGTTCAGTGCAGGAGGGTACAATTTTTTCGCTGCGGATTCGCCTGCTTCTCGAACTTTTTCTTTGACAGCAGCAATGCTCTTGCTGTCCGTAACAAGAGGTTCTGATTCTTTTCCTTCACGGAGATGATAAAGCCTTACATCCTGCTTTAGATGGGGAAGCCACAGAGAAAGAACAAGGCTGTAAAATCCCATCTGTGACGTGTATAGATTATCCGGAGTGTTCCTTTCTGCAGTAATCTTGTAATCCCTCAGGTGAACCTCTTTTTCATCCGTCCACATAACATCTATGGATCCGGTCAGTCTTATTCCCCTTTCAGTTCTTATATTGAAGGCAAATTCTCTTTTCAGCCTTCCTGACAGTGTTTTTTCTGCCAGGGTTTTGCCGAGATCCGAAGAGGCCAGAACATGGAACCACTTCCGGAGTTCCCTTCGGAAGGGATCAGTTTCCCAGGCTGCGTGAAGGTTAAAGGGAATATCCTCTTTGAGGGCATTTGCCTCGCTTCTGTCTTCCGGGACAAGATCGTCGAGAGTTTCAGTTCTGAAATCCCAGTGCTGGAGTAGCCAGTGGGCCAGCGTGCCAAGGTCGCTTCCTCCGGCGTCTCCTCCGGGAAGCTCCCATTCAAGGTCCATTCCCTGCATGTACTTCATCCTGTAAGCATAGGGACAGAAGCAGAATAACGCAAAAGAGGTGGCAGTTATACGCTCAAGGAACACTCCATCTTTCCCAGGAGTAGGAATTAGATCCCTTCCGGTTCTTTCTTTTTTGCTGGAGGATTCCTGTTCCGGACACATCAATTTTTCCGGTATTTCCATTTTATCTGGAAAGTCTTCCATCATTGCAAGCCACGATCTTGAAGGAGGGGAGGCCTTTTCCCCTGAGCTTTTCAGAACTCCGCAGATATAAAGCCTGTCCCTTGTCCTTGTACATGCAACGTAGAACAGGCGTTGCCACTGTTCATCCTCGCTTCTTCTCTTCAGGAAACTGTATATCTCCGATGTGATCGCCCTGGCGGAAGATGTATTGCTGTCTTCTTCCGGAAGGCGGCTAAGGGCAGCTCCAGTTTCAATTGAAGGATTGATACTTGTACCCCGTCCTCCTGCTGACGGCGTCTGTTCACAGCCAAAAAGCACTGTAATTGGAAATTCAAGACCCTTTGCCGAGTGTACAGTCATCACCCGTATGACGTTCTCGTCCTCTCCGGTAAGAGGAGCTTCTTCGAGTTTTATTCCTCGTCCTGCAGCGTTGTAAAGATACTCTACGCATCCCTCGAGATCTTTTCCCCTGCATGTCTCGTATTCACGAACAATATCTATGGCCTTTCGCATGTTTGCTGAGGCCCTTTTTCGAAGCCACGGAGGATATCTCTTGAGAGACTTGCCGTCGGCCACCAGTTCCTCTATAACTCGGGACGGACCCTCCACCACGCCCTTTTTTGCCATTCTCAGGAGCTTTGACGAAATACCCGGTTTCTTATCTTCCGCAATTTCAAGTATTTTTTCTGCCGACAGGTCATTTTTACGAAACTCCATTGAAATGTCCCTGACTTTATGGAGAGACAATCCCGAAAATGGAGATGACAGAAAATGAAGTAGAGAAGTAGAGTCCCCTCGGTCCTGGAGGTAACCAAGGAGGGCGACCATATCCAGTATTTCGCTTCTCGAGTAGTATCCAGTGGAGCTGACGAAATAGACAGGAAGGGACATCTCTTCGGTAAAGACCTTTTCAAGGGGATCATACTGGGTCCTTGCCGGAACAAGTATAGCCATGTCTCGCCACTCAACAGGACGGGCGCTGCAAAGATCCTTGTCCCAGATCGTCTTTCCGGACATTTTCAGGGATGTCAGTTCCCTGCCTACCTTGCGGGCGAGTTTTTCCCGAAGTTCCCCTGTATTTTCCTCTCCTTCATCAGTAGGTTCCTCTACTGCGAGAGTTAGTCCTGCTATATCGGTGTTCTGCCGCTCTTCGTGCCATTCAAGCTCGAGGGGAGGCCTCAGTTCTTCGTAGGGATGGAGCAGGTCTCTGCCAAGTCCCTTTTCCCAGGTACGTTGAAAAATGCTGTTGATGTCATCAAGGAGGATATCACTTGTTCGAAAGCTTTTATTCAGGTTGATATATCTTCCTTCTGTTTTGTTTTTTGCCTTGTCGATGTATTTAAGAAAAAGAGCGGGCTCTGCGTAGCGGAAGCCATATATTGACTGTTTCAGGTCTCCCACTATAAAAAGCTTTACCCTCTCCTGATCCCATATTCGCTTTGTCAACTCGTCCTGGAGACCGTTGGTATCCTGAAATTCATCAAGAAGGATCTCGTTGAACCTGCCCGCGTAGGAACTGTTTTTCTCCAGGGCTTTTCCTGCCTGATCGATCATGTCGTCGAAGGAGACAAGGGCTTTTCGAATTTTTTCTTCTTCCCATGTCTTCCAGCACAGGGCTGCAAATTTGACAAGGGTGCTTCTCGTCTCTATTTCTTCAGGACTGCAGCCATTCTCAATAAATTCAAAAATAAGGGACCATCCCTTGATCTTTTCCCGGAGCTCTTTTATAGGGCTTCCGAGAAGGTCCTCCATTTTTTCCTTGAGTTTACCCCTTCCGTTCTTCAGGGCCTCTGAAAGATCCGTGCAGAATCTGGGCAGTTCTGAACTTTCCGGCCTGGTCTTGCCATATCTGGCTGCAAAGTCTCTTATCTTTTCCGCGAGCTTTGTTTTGTCATCGGCGCTTATGTTCAGCCTTGCAATAATACCTGAATCTCCTGACCACTCTTCCCAGATCTCTTCAAGAGATGGCTCCAGCTCCTCCTGGAGTTTTTTAGCCAATCTTGCGTCAAGTTCTTCTATTTCCCGGCTCATCCTCAACAGGTCTTCCGGTTTTTTACCTGCAGGGGAGAACATGGCGACGGCCCTTGATGCAAAGTCTGTAATACTATCTGCGCCATAGGTATTTACAGCTTTTTCCAGGGATTTGCTGTCCAGCACTTCGAGAGCATGATCCCTCCATTTGCCGGAAAGGTATCTACGGAACATGCTGGAGTCCAGAATGTCCAGGCTTTCTTCGATCTGCCTCCAGAAAGCATCTTCGTCAGGAGAAGTCACAGGCCTTGCCTCTGGATCGATGGACAGATGCAGGGAACTTTCCCGAATAACCCTCATTGCAAAGGAGTGGATAGTAGATATGTATCCCTCGTCTAACTGTTCTTTTGCATTTTCCAGGAAAGATGAGCTTTCGGGAAAGGCTGACCCGAGAAGATCGAATATCCCCGCTATTCTTTCCTTCATTTCCCTTGCTGCCTTTTCAGTAAAAGTCAGGGTCAGTATCTGTCCCGGAGTTGACCTTCCAGTTACAACTGCCCACGCGAAACGCCAGGCGAGGGTCCATGTCTTTCCCGTGCCAGCTCCCGCACTTACCACCACCAGTGGTTCAGGTGCTGTAATAGCCTCGTGTTGCCCGGCAAGGGTCTTTCCCAGAAGGAACTTCTCAAGTTTTTCTGTATTAATGGAGACTTTTTTCATGGTCTATTCCATCCCGTTCCCTGCTGAAGGAGCAGATTCGTATTTTCGACAGATGCCGCTGTACTGGCAGTATCTGCAGGCCTCCGAATTATAATCTGGTGCAAAAATCCCCTTTGAAATACTTTCGGCCATTGCCTCCATAGTCTCTTCAGCCTTTTCCCTTGCTTTTGTCGTTCCCCGGGTGCCTCTCCGACTGGCAAAGACGTAATTTTCGGCTTCCGGATTATCCCCAAGGCCGTAAAGTTTTCCGTCTGAGTGGCATATGTAGCAGAATCCGGAAATTACTTCCGGCATGCCTTCGAAGTTTTCCCCTTTTTCGTAGAGTAGTGTATAGGCCGGCAACTGCAGGGATTTCTTGAAACTGTCGGATTTGCCACTTTTGTAGTCACAGATTATCCCTGTTCCGTTTGTCAGGGTATCCAGCCTGTCGAAGCGTCCCCTGAACTGGATGCCCTTTAACTCGAGAGAAGGCAGCCTACCCTCAAATAGAGGAGGAATCTTCGGGTCACGAAGCCCTGTGCCCTCCATATTCTCCTGAGCAAAACCGCCCTTTGAAATCTGGATCTTCAGTCTTGATCTAAACCTGCCAAGGGAGGGTTCCGCAAGTAACTCAGGGTAGATCTTTGAAGCTACCTCTTCGAAAAGGGCATATCCCTTTGCCGTGATACTTTCCCCGTCCTTTTTTTCGATCCATACCCTTCGCCAGAGTTCGTGAAGGACCGAGCCTGCCCTGGCAGGGTCGTAGAGAACAGGCCCTGCTTCCTCGAGTTTCAGTATTCTCATGCAGTAAAAACGGAAAGGACATGCTGCCCAGGTATCGATATCACTTATAGAGACAGAATCAATAGCTGGATTTTCCGATCTTTGCAGAGGGAGTTCTCTTTCTTTCATCAGTTGGGGATAAAAGGTCCTTTCAGGAACCTCTGAAGTTCCAACCTGTATCTCATCTGTTCCGGGAAGGATCTGTCCCGGTCCGCGATGAACAAGATTGTCCTCACATGCCGGGGTCATCCACGGAGTCTTGCCCTTTTCGTCAAGGGCTCTTTTGATAAAGATTGATGGGGCCTGGGGTCTTCCGGAAGTGTCTGTGAGGGGATAGCTTATTATAGTCAGATCTTTTCCGCAGGCGCAGATCCTGTTAAAAAGCATCTCCCGCTGCCGTCGCTGTTCAGACAACAGGGGAAGATGGCTGTTCCCCAGAGCAAGGGAGGAGTGAAGAAGGTCTTTTCTCGTGTCCGGAAGCAGGGCCGATTCTCTGATGTTTCCAGGCCATGAGTTCGATGAAGCCCCGCAGAATATCCACACATCCTTGCTGGCAAAAACTGGTGGAGTTCCCGCAAAAATATCAAGGGAGCCAGTGTTTCCCGGTCTGTGCCATATAGTTGTCTCTCTTGCCCAGTTGGCAAGATATGTAAAAGCTTCCTGTCTTTTAAGAAGTTTCTCTCCGGCAGTTCCGATGTCTTTCTGCAGCTGTCCTACTGAGACGACCTTTTCCCTTGCTTCTCTGAGGGCTGCATTGAACTGTCTGCACCTTTCGTCAAGGTCAGGATCTTCTACGATAAAAGAGGACAGTTTCCTGTCCCATTCACATTTATCGGCAAGTTCGGCAACAAGCTCAAGCAGACCCGAGGGAGATCTTCCGCTGTTCAGTGAATCTGTAAAGTCTGTTATGGCATCGAAAACTTCACGAACACCACTGTCTGCTGTACTAAGAGTTTTATGCCATTTCTGGCGTCCTGCAGGAAGTACAGGTCCAGTATCCAGGAGGTTGGCATCCTCTCCGGCGAAGAGGGGGTCTCCGAGGAGTCTGAGGGTTTCCCTGCCTGGCCAGTCATCGTAAAGACAGTCTCTTATCCTTCTAAGGATATCCCAGAGGGG